>WRKE01000129.1 GCA_009778235.1 Pseudomonadota bacterium | reverse complement strand
TGGTAGGAAACTCTGTTAGACCAAATGTCTGCCAATCCGAGAAGAAGGCCGCTTGTGAGGTGTTGAGGTTCCGGACATCGCTGAGTGCCGAGGCATTAAAACCGCGGATCCGGTAGGCGGCGAACTGCGGGATGGCGATGGCTGCCAGGATACCGATGATTGCCACGACGATCATCAACTCGACCAGGGTAAAACCTTTAGCGTTCCGTACGATCTTTTTCATGATTTTTTCTCCAGGAAAATGATGTTATGGGGTACTGCGTTATTTCCGTTGCTGCCCCCTTAATCCATGAACCGTGCCAGAATGGGAGGATATTTTTTTTATATTGTTTAAACAATGTGTTACGTGAGATATTTTTTTGATTGGCGGTTTTTGCCCGCCTGATTTCCTGGCCATCGGCCAGGATCGACGACCAAACAACGGCCATCGCTGACGTTTTTTGTCAGCTCCGTAGGTTGGGGTGAGCCTGCGAACCCCAACATCGATATCATGTTGTTATCCATATCATTTATTGTTCTGTCGGCATCAAGGTCGGTGCGTTGGGGTTCGCTTTGCTCACCCCAACCTATGGTTTGTCGGCGTGAACATGGTCGTGACAAATTTTGTCGTTTTTCCGATTTGGTTGCTGTTGGGGTTCGCTCCGCTCACCCCAACCTATGGTTTGAGTTATGGTTTGAGCGGCATCATGACCATGAATTCATCCTGATCTTTTTATAAGATCTGTTTATAATCACGGGAGATACTTCATAGGTTGGGGTGAGCTTGCGAACCCCAACACTTCAACCCAACATGGAAGAGGCCTACCCGCATGCAATACAGCTATGTGGCGCGGGCATCGGAATGGCCGTACAGTTCGATCCATCGGGCCATCCGCCACGGCTTGCTGACGCGGGACTGGGCCGGAGGGGTGGCCGGTGACCTTTCCGCCGGGGAACGATGATGGCTGTTGGGGGTTCGCCAGCGCACCCCAAGCACTGTTCTCTGTTTCACCTCTCCCGGTTTTCAATGTTTTTTTATTTGTGACGAGGGCGCGCCGTGCAACGGATCAAGGCCTTGGCTTTTTCGCTGCTCATCCTGGTCGGGGTGAGCATGGCAGTGACAAATTTTGTCATTCTCCCCTTCTGGGCCAGCGACATCGTCAGCCGCGAACGTCAGCTTTTGCAGCGAATGCTGGCGGCCGCATCGGGTCCGGCCCAGGAACATGTTGCCCATGGTTTGCCAGCCAGCCTGAAATCGTATCTGGACGAGAACCCGGAGGGCTGTATCCATTGGCAGGGAACCTTTTACCCGCCCCTGCCCCCATCCGGCCCCTCGTGCCAGCACGGCCTGCAAACCCTGATGGCGGCAACTGAACACACCGGCGCCCCGCCCGCCGCCCGCCCCGCCCTCTCCCTGCTGGATCTGGTCAGCGGCAAATATCTGCAAGTCGCCCTGGCCGACACCCCCTTTGGCCCCGTGGCCGCCTCCATGCCGCTCACCCAGGCCCTGCGCCCGCTGTGGGTCAAGGAGCGGGTGATCCTGGTCTATTTGGTCTTCAATGCGATTATCCTGACCGCGCTGTCCTTTTTTCGCTTCCTGCGGACCTACGTGCTGCCCATCGACCGAATGGTGCAATCGGTGGAAAATTACCAGGGCGACGGCGTGCAGGCCCTGGTCACCGAGCAATCCACCAATGGGTTGGGGCGGCTGTCCCGCTCCATTGAGGCCATGGTCCAGCGGATCGAGGCGGATCGGGAAAAACTGACCCAAACTGTGGGGGAGCTTGCGGCCAAGAATGCCCTGTTGCAGGCAAACCAACGGGAGATGATCCGGACCGAAAAGCTGGCCGCGGTGGGCAGGCTGGCCGCTGGTCTGGCCCATGAGATCGGCAACCCGCTCGGCGTGGCGCAAGGATATGTGCAGTTGCTCGGCATGGGCCAGTGTTCGGAACAGGAGCGCGACGACTACCTCGGCAAGACCTTGCGGGAGCTGCAGCGCATGGACCGGCTGATCCGCCGGTTATTGGATTACGCCCGCTCCGGCCAGGGGATGCCCACCTGGCTCGATCCGCATGCCCTCCTGGCCGGGATGGTTGACGATCTGGCCGGACAACCCTTTTTGAAAGGAATATCCCTTACCTTCACTCCCCAAGTCCCCCGGTGCGACCTGCTGGTGGATGGCGAACAACTGCGCCAGGTCATCTTGAACTGCCTGCTCAACGCCGCCGACGCCATCGATGCCGCCGGCCGGCGGTCCATCGGCAAGATAACCATCGCCACTGCCCAGGAGATGGCCGCGGACGAAGGCCAACCCCTGTTGCGCCTCACCATTGCCGACAATGGCGGCGGCGTTCCGGAACCACTGCTTGAGACGGTGTTTGATCCCTTTTTCACCACCAAGGAGCCAGGGTCCGGAACCGGCCTGGGGCTGTCGGTGTCGCTGGCCTTGATCGAATCGATGGGGGGGCGGATGGAGTTGCACAGCCGGGAAGGCGAAGGCGCCACGGTTTTGATCGCTCTTCCCCTGGCGGTCCAGGGTGAAGCGGATGAGGCGGAATAAATTAAAAAAATCCGAAAACGACCCCATCCGCGTCTAGTTTGAAAGATTGCTCGTCGTTGTACTCCGAGGAAAAAGATTTCTTCGCGGTACTCATCGAAAATGACAAAAAAAGACCTGGTCAAGGTTCGGCGGGCAGCGCACTCGTCAGGAGAGAAGGAGCCTGAGATGAAAGCCATGTTGCGGACGATTCTGGTGATCGACGACGAAGCCAATATGCGGCACATGCTGGGCGCCTTGCTGGCCAAGCAGGGGTACAAGGTCGATGTCGCGGCCAATGGGGCCGAGGGGCTTGAGTGGATGAACCGGGCCCAATATGATTTTGTCCTCTGTGACTTGCGGATGCCAATCATGGATGGCCTGGCCTTTCTGGAGCGGGTGCGGAATCATGGCTGGGAAGCCACGGTGATCATGATGTCCGCCTATGGCACGATCGACCAGGCGATCGAGACGGTCAAGCAGGGGGCCTACGACTATATTTCCAAGCCCTTCAAACTCGAAGAAATCCTGCTGGTGCTGCGCAAGGCCGAAGAACGCGAACGGCTGCGCCTTGAAAACCGGCAACTGAAGGAGCGGATCGAGGCCATTGACAATCAGCGGGCCTTTGGCGGCTTGGTGGGCAAGAGCAAGGCGATGCAGGATATCTTCCGGCTGGCCGAAAAGGTGGCGCCGCACCATACCACGGTCCTGATCACCGGCGAATCCGGGACCGGCAAGGAACTGGTGGCCAAGGGCATCCACGCGGCGGGCAAGGGCGGCGAGGCCCCCTTTGTGGCGGTTAATTGCGGCTCCATTCCCGCCCAGCTCCTGGAGAGTGAATTTTTCGGTTATGTCAAGGGGGCCTTCACCGGGGCCGACCGCGACAAGAAAGGCCTGTTTGAAGAGGCGGACCAGGGCACCCTCTTCCTCGATGAGATTGGCGAGCTGTCGCTTGATCTCCAGGTCAAGCTGTTGCGGGTGTTACAGGAGGGCGAAGTCAGAAGGGTCGGCGCGGTGCAGAGCAGCAAGGTGGCGGTGCGGGTGCTGGCCGCCACCAACAAGGAGTTGGCCGCTTTGGTCGATCAGGGGAGGTTCCGGGAGGATCTCTATTATCGGCTCAATGTGCTCAACATCCATATCCCGCCGCTGCGGCAGCGCATGGAAGACATGGTCTTGCTGTGCCGTTTTATCGTGCGCAAATGCACGGCCCGTTTGGGGATCGACATGCAGGACATTGCCCCGGCAGCCATGGAGCTGCTGATGCGGCACGACTGGCCGGGCAATGTGCGGGAACTGGAAAATGTCCTGGAAAGGGCCCTGATTCTCACCGACAAGCATATCATTTTGCCGCAGCATTTGCCGGAACAACTGGGCGGGCGGCCGGAACGGAGGCGGATCGACGATCTCTTGGGCACCTATTCGCTCAAGCAGGCAAAAGTCATCATGGAAAAGCAGTTGATCAGCCGGGCCATGGAGGCGACCGGGGGCAATAAAAGCAAGGCGGCGCATTTGCTGGAATTGAGCTATCCCGCCCTGCTGGCAAAGTTGAAGGAATATGAATGGTAAGTGGGATCATCCAAGGGCCTGCCCAAGACTGGGTAAGCACAGGCAGAGGTTCCACTTGGAAAAACGCTCTCCCCTGTTCATGCGGGTGAGGCCAGTTCTCGTTCCATTCCGTCAGACAGGATTTTCCTTGTATTTGGTCCTCATATTTGCGTAAGTATTTGTATCGACAGTCGATCGGTTTTGACGCCATGCGCTTTTGCATACTGATCCTCTGTCCATCCAGGCGATGAAGGTGCGATTGGCATGGTTCCACCGAGGCGTGGATCGAAACCAGGAAATGATCAGGATGGACAACAGCGGTGATCCCCTCATCAGGCGGTTTTTTCGACGGATGAGACTGCCGGCCTCCGGATTCACTTTGGTTGAAGTGATGGTGGTCATTGCCATCTTCGCAATCCTGGCCGCTGTCGCCTTGCCCTTGATCATCAGCTCATTGCCAGGATATCGCCTGCGGGCCGCGGCCAGGGAATTGGTGATCGATTTCAAGAGGGCCAAGGTTGAGGCGGTCAAACGCAACCAGAATGTGCTGCTCCAATTTACTCCCGCCAGTGCTGGAGAAGGCGGTTGGTATGCGCTCTGCGCTGATCTCAACAAGAACAATACCTGCGATGCCGGCGAAGAAATCGCCCGGGTCGCCATGCCGAGGGATGTCCGCTTG
>WRKE01000128.1 GCA_009778235.1 Pseudomonadota bacterium | reverse complement strand
CGGTGGGGGAGCCGGGGCCGGCGATTGCGCCACCTGGCCGGCCGGAGTCGATGGCGGACGACGAACGGCTGGCCAGGCTGGAGCAGGCCGTGGCCGCGCTGCGCGAAGAACTTGACCAGGTGAAAAGCGAATTGCAGGCGCTGCATCTGTCCCGCCAGTGAGCAAGGGCAGAGACGGGTCTGGCTATCGTGCCTGAGCACTCTTTTTTCAGGTGAAAGGCGGCAACACATGCAGATCGATCTCAACTGCGATATGGGCGAGGGTTTCGGCGCCTATACCCTGGGCCAAGACGAGGAGATCATCACCTTGGTCTCCTCAATCAACATCGCCTGCGGCTTCCATGCCGGCGATCCCCATGTGATGGCCAGGACGGTCCGGCTTGCCCGGAGGTGCGGCGTGGCAATCGGCGCCCATCCGGGCCTGCCCGATCTGCTCGGCTTTGGCCGGCGGGATATGGCGTGCAGCCCGGAGGAAATTGCCGATTTCCTGACCTACCAGATCGGCGCCCTCCTGGCCTTCTGCACCGCCGAAGGGGTGGAGCTGCGCCATGTCAAGCCGCACGGCGCCCTCTACAACCGGGCCGTGCAAGATGAACGCCTGGTGCGGGCTATGGCCAAGACCATGGCCCGCATCGACCGCAACCTGCTCTTGGTCGGCCTGGCCGGGCGGAACAGCCGCCGTATGGCTGATATTGCCGCCGAAGAGAGCATTGCCATGGTGTTCGAGGCCTTCCCGGACCGGGCCTATACCCCGGAGGGTACCCTGGTTTCCCGCCGCCTGCCCGGCGCGGTGATCCATGATCCAGCAGAGGCGACGGCCCGGGCCTTAAGCATGGTGCTGGACCAAGAGGTGGCGGCCATTGACGGCACCATGGCGCCCCTGGCGGCCCACACTCTGTGTATTCATGGGGATAATCCGCAAGGGATGGCCCTGGCCGCGGCCATCCGTGGTGGCTTGGAAGCCGCCGGGGTGGCGATCCGGCCGATGCGGCCGGTTTGAATCGCGCCATGGGCAACCGGGATGACAGCACCGACAACCGCCTGCCCCCTGTCGATTTTCGCATCAGCGGCGACCGGGCGCTGATCGCGGTCTATGGCGATAAGGTCGATCCGGCGGTCAACGAGCGGGTTCGGCGGTTGGCCGCCCTGATTGAGGCCGCGCGCCATCCGGCCATCGAGGCGGTGGTGCCGTCCTATACCACCCTGGCAATCCACTATGATCCCGACCTGATCGATCCAGCCACCCTCGGCGGCCTGCTGCGCGAACTTGCCACCCAAGCCGAGCATACAAAAATACCACCGGCGGCTTTGATCGAGATCCCGGTCTGCTACGGCGGCGAGTTCGGACCAGACCTGGCGGCGGTTGCCGCGTACCACCGGCTGACCGACGATGAGGTGATCCGCCTGCACAGCCAGAGTGTCTACCGCATCTACGCCATCGGCTTTACCCCTGGTTTCTGCTACCTGGGTGGGCTCGATTCCCGGATTCACACCCCGCGCCTGACCACGCCGCGCCTGCGGGTCCCGGCCGGATCGGTGGGCATCGCCGGCGGTCAGACCGGCATCTACCCGCTGGCCAGCCCCGGCGGTTGGCAACTGATCGGCCGCACCCCGCTGCCGCTCTTTGATTGCGAGCGCACCCCGCCGGTTTCCTACCGGCCCGGCGATGATATCCGCTTTCGGCCGATTTCGGCCGACACCTTCTGGCGCATGGCCGGGGAGCTGCGCCAATGAATCCGGGATTGCGCATCCTTTCCCCGGGTTTGGGCCTCAGTGTCCAGGATATGGGCCGGTTCGGCGTCCGCCATCTGGGGGTGCCGCCATCAGGCGTCTTAGATGATTATGCCCACCGGGTGGCCAACTGGCTGGTGGGCAATGCCGCCACCTGCGCCACTCTGGAAATGACCGTGAGCGGTCCCCGGATCGAGTGGTTAACCACGGCCGACATCGCGGTCACCGGCGCTGGCATGGGCCCGCGGCTCAACGGTTCACCCCAGCGGCCGTGGGCCTCACTACGGGTTCGCCCGGGTGATGTCCTCGAACTGGGTCTTGCCGAAAACGGCTGTCGGGGATACCTCGCCCTGACCGGCGGCATAGGGGTGCCGGAGGTGATGGGCAGCAGGTCGACCTGCCTGGGTGGTGGCCTGGGCGGCCTTGAAGGGCGCCTGTTGGTACCGGGCGATCTGCTGCCGGTCGGCCAGGGCGAATTGCTGGCCAGACCGCGCTGTCTGCCCTGGACGCCGATCTACCCGGATCATCATCTGCTCCGCGCCATTGCCGGCCCGCACGATTTCTTGTATTCGTTTTCAGGCGGGCTTGAGCGCTTCTTCACCACCACCTTCACGGTCAGCCCCCGCAGCGACCGCATGGGCCTGCGGTTGGCCGGAGACGTGGTGGAACGGGACGCCGGCGCCCCGACCGGCATTGTCTCTGAGCCGGTGGTGCCGGGCAATGTGCAGATTCCGGGCGACGGCCAGCCGATCCTGCTGCTCAAAGAGCAGACCATCGGCGGCTATGGTTGCATTGCCACGGTGCTTTCCGCTGATCTCTGGCGGATCGGCCAGATCAAATTAGGGGACACCGTACGTTTTGTTCGGGTCAGTCTGGAGGCTGGCCAGCGGCTTGGATCTGAGTGGCGGGATTTCCTGGCCACAACCGAGCGTCTGTTGGCCACCGGCCGATAACCATTCCTTTCGGATTGACAACCAACCGGGCCGGGGATATGAATTTTTTTCATTTTTTCATTTTCAGGCTAGGCCTGAATTTTTCAGTGTAGGAATATTGCCGTGATCACACCCATACTGCTCAATTCCGATGAGGGCCAAAGGATTGCGGCCGCAATCCGCAACCGTTTCGCCGATGCGACCGATGGAGCCTGCCGGGAGGCGGTGGCCGCCATCCTGGACCGGGTCCGCCGGGAGGGTGATGCGGCGGTGCTCGACTACTGCCGCCGGTTCGACTGCCCGGTGATCAACCCCCAAAATTTGCGGGTCACGCCCGAGGAGTTTGACCAGGCCGAAGCGGCGGCGGATGAAAACCTCCGCCACAGTCTGCGGTTTGCCGCCGACCGCATCCGCCGGTTCCACGAGCGCGAGATGGAGGATTCCTGGCTGTTGACCCGCGACGACGGCGTGGTCACCGGCCGGCTGGTACGGCCGGTGGATTCGGCCGGCCTCTATGTGCCCGGTGGCAAAGAAGGGTCAACGCCGCTGGTCTCCTCGGTGCTGATGAACGGCATCCCAGCTCAGATCGCAGGCGTGGGACGGCGGGTGATGGTGACCCCGCCGGGCCGCGATGGGCAGGTGAGCCCGGCCTTGCTGCTCGCCGCACAAGAGATCGGTATCGATGAGGTCTACAAGGTCGGATCGGCCTGGGCGATTGGTGCTTTGGCCTACGGCACCGCTCTCATCCCCAGGGTGGATGCGATCGTCGGGCCGGGCAACCAGTACGTGGCCGAGGCCAAGCGTCAGGTGATGGGCCGGGTGCGGATCGATATGATCGCCGGCCCGAGCGAGGTGCTGATCGTGGCCGACCACACCGCCGAGGCCGCCTTTATCGCCGCCGACATGCTGGCCCAGGCCGAGCACGATCCCCAGGCACTGGCCATGGTCATCACCACCAGTGAGGCGCTGGCAGTGGCCGTGGGCGCGGAATTGGAGCGCCAGTTGCCGCTCTTGCCCAGGGCCGACATCGCCCGCACCGCCTTGGCCGCCCGGGGTCTGATCCTGGTGGTCGACAGTCTGGCCACGGCCATTGATCTGGCCAACGGGATCGCCATCGAGCACCTGGAGCTGCAGGTGGCTGAACCGTGGCAGTGGCTGCCGAAAATCCGCCATGCCGGGGCTGTATTCTTAGGTAACTGGACCCCGGAGGCGGCGGGAGACTACGTGGCCGGGCCCAACCATGTCCTGCCGACCATGGGCACTGCCCGCATCGCCTCGGCCTTGGGGGTGGAGACCTTTTTGAAGAAGAGTTCGATCATCAGCTATTCCCGTCAGGCCCTGGAGGCAGACAGCGATCATATCCGGCGGTTGGCCGGCCTGGAAGGGCTGATGGCCCACGGAAATTCGGTGGCGGTCCGTCTTGGCCGAGGATAGCCGTGGGCTGCTCGTCGAGGGGGCCAGGACCTTGGGAATCGAACTCTCAGACCTGGGCGTTGACCGGCTGGCAACCTACCTGGCCGAGCTGATCAAGTGGAGCCGGCGGGTCAACCTGATCGCCCACGATACCCCGGAACTCCAAATCATCGACACCCACTTCCTTGACTCGCTCGCCCTTTCGTTGCTGCTGCGGGCGGATGACGGTCCGGTCCACCTGCTTGATGTCGGTACCGGCGCCGGCTTCCCCGGCCTGGTCCTGGCTTGCGCCCTGGCCGAAGCCCGCTTCACCCTGGTGGAGCCGAGGCAGAAGCGGGTGAGTTTTTTGCGCCATATTGTCCGGACCTTGCGTCTGGAGAACGTTGAAATTGTGGCCGCCCGGATCGAGCCCCATGCCGCTGCCTGGCACGGCAGGTTCACCCATCTCACCAGCCGGGCCGTGGCCGAGCCGGCCGTCTTTCTGCCGCTGATCAGGCCCCTGATCACCCCATCGACCGGAGTGATCCTGATGCTGACCCGTCAGGAGGCCCTGGCCGGGCTGGAGCAACTGCCCGCCGGCCCGTGGCGGCTCGGTGCCAGCCGCGAGCTGGCCCTGCCGTTTTCCGGCGCGCCCC
>WRKE01000127.1 GCA_009778235.1 Pseudomonadota bacterium | reverse complement strand
GCTGGTAGAGACGGCGCGAGCGGCGGCCGCCGATATTGATCGGCAGCGGATTGACCAGCATGGCGCGGATGCCGGGCACGGTGTTGAGCTTGGGCCGCAGGGCAAGAATGACCTCATCGGCGCTGAGCAGCCGCTCGTTCCGGGGCTTGAGCACCAACAGCAGCGAAAAGGGGTTCATGGAGGCGTTGACCATGAACCGGTCGATATTGGGGTCTTGCTGGATAATGGCCGCCAGTTGCATGGCATGGTTGACCTGGGAGATCCAGGAGGCGGATTGGGAGGTTTGGGTGGAGATCATGATCCAACCGCGGTCTTCCGCCGGAATGAAGCCTTTGGGCACCACCATGAACAGGTAGATGGTGGCCGCCAGGATGGCCAGGGAAACGAACATGGTGATCCGCCGGTAATGGAGCACGATCAGCAGGCTGTGGCTGTAGGCCTGCGCCAGCCGCAGATAGGCGGCCTCGGTGATCCGGTACAGCCGTCCCTGGTGGAGATGGCCCCCTTCGCGCAGGTAACGGCTGCACAACATGGGCACCAGGGTCAGGCTGATTATCCCGCTGATCAGCACGGCCACGCCGATGGTCACCGAAAACTCGCGGAACAGCCTGCCCATGATGCCGCCCAAAAAGAGCAGGGGAATGAAGATCGCCACCAGGGACAGGGTCATGGAGATGATGGTGAAGGTCACCTCGCGGGTTCCCTCCAGGGCGGCTTGTCTCCGGCTTTTGCCCATCTCCATATGGCGGACGATGTTTTCCAGAACCACAATGGCATCGTCGACCACGAAGCCGACCGCCAGGGTGAGCCCCATCAGCGACATGTTGTTTAAGCTGTAGCCGAGCGGATACATGACCGCGAAGGTGCCGATCACCGACATGGGCAGCGACAGGCTGGGGATGGCGGTGGCGCTTAAGTTGCGGATGAAGAGAAAGATCACCAGGATCACCAGGACCAGGGTGAGCATCATGGTGAACTGGATATCCACGATCGACTCATGGATGGCGATACTGCCGTCACGAAGGATGGAGAGTTCGATCGAGGCGGGCAGGGTCTCGGCCAGCTTGGGCAGCATGGCCTTGACCGCCTTGGCCACCTCGATGGTGTTGGCCCCGGGTTGCTTCTCTACGAACAGTAAGATGGTCTGGGCCTTGGTGGTGGGGGTGAAGAACCAGGCGCCGGACTTGTCGTCCTCGACGCTGTCGAGCACTGTGGCCACCTCGGCCAGACGGATGGGGCGGCCATCGCGCACCGCCACCACGATGTCGCGGTACTGCTCCGCCACCTTGAGTTCGCCGCTGGCCTTGATGGTCATGCTGGTGTGCGGTCCGTCCAGCTGCCCCATGGGCAGATTGACGTTCTGGCGATCAATGGCGGTGGCGACTTCATTGGGGTCGATGTCAAACCCTTTCAAGGCCTGAGGGTTCATTTGCACCCTGACCGCGAATTTCTGCGAGCCGCGCACCGTGGCCTGGGCCACGCCGCTGATCATCGACAGCCGTTGGCACATGGTTTGACCATATTGGTCAAGCAGGGAGAGCGGCAGGACCGGGCTGTTGAGGGAGATGAACAGGATCGGGTCCAGGGCCGGGTTGATCCGGCGGAACGCGGGCGGCGAAGGCATGTCCTCCGGCAGCTTGCGATTGGCTATGGAGATGGCGGTCTGCACGTCCTGGGATGCGGCATCGATATTGCGCTCCAGGGAGAATTGCAGGGTGATCTGGGAGGTGCCGGTGCTGGAGACCGAAGTCATCGAGTCGAGCCCGGCGATGGTGGAAAATTCTTTTTCCAGCACCGTGGCCACGGTCGAGGCCATGGTGTCCGGGTTGGCGCCGGGCAGGTAGGCGGTGACCTGGATGGTCGGAAAATCGACGTTGGGGAGGTCGTTGATTGCCAGTTGGCGGTAGCCTATCACCCCGAAGAGCAGGATACTGCACATTATCAGCACGGTCATGACCGGGCGGTGGATGAAGAGATCGGAGACGCCGGTCATGAGGTGGTCCGTCTGTCTTCAGTGCTCACCTGCGATGCTTGGTCGCGGTCTTTCTTGTTTTCGGCGCGCACCTCGATCCTGATCCCGTCGACCAGCTGCAAATGCCCGTCGATCACCACCCGTTCGCCCTCTGCCAGTCCTGATTCGATCACTTTTTCTCCCTGATAAAGCATGCCGGCCGTCACCTGACGGTAGCGGACGGTCTGATCGTCCTGGACCACATAGACATAGCTGCCCTGCTGGCCGATCTGCACGGCCTGCGCGGGGACCACGATGCAATCCGGCCGGGAGGCAAGGGTGATGCGCAGATCGATCAACTGTCCCGGCCACAGGCGGTGGACGCCGTTGTTGGCGAAGCTGGCCTTGAGCCGGATCATGCCGGTACCCGGGTCAACGGTGTTGTCGATGAAGACCAGATCGCCGGCAAAAGGAGGGAGGTCGGCGTTTTTTTGCAGGAAGGCCATCACCTTGAGGCTGCCGGCAGCCTGATAACGGGCGATATCCTGCAGGTAATGGCCGGGGACGGTGAAGGTGGCCAGAATGGGTTGGATCCGCTTGAGGGTGACCATCGGCACGGTGTCGCTTGCTTGGATCAGGTTGCCCTGGTGGCTGACCAACTCGCCGGTGTGGCCGGCGAAAGGGGCGCGGATCGAGCAGTATTCCAATTCCAGCCGAGCCTGGTCCACGGCCGCTTCATCCGCCTTGACCGTGGCGGCGAGGGTAGCCACCTGGGTGGCCACCTGGTCGGCTTGTTCCTTGGACACATACCCTTTGCCGGCGGCCTGGGAATAGGGGCTCAAATAACGGCGGGCATTGTCCAACTCCGCCTGGTCCTTGGCCAGGGCGGCTTCGGCCTTGGCCAGGCTGGCGGCAAAGGGGCGGGGGTCAATGGTGAAGAGCAGTTCCCCGGCCTTGACCGCATCACCCTCACGAAAATGGACTGTTTTCAGGGTTCCGGTTACCTGGGAACGGATATTCACGGTGGATAAGGCCTCGACGTGCCCGGTGGCGGTCAGTTCCAGCGGCAGGGTTCTTTTGACGCTGTTGGCCACGGAGACGGGGATGACGGCCTGTTTTTTTTTGGCTGGTCCGGTTTCCCGCCCGGTTGAACAGCCGGTCAAGACGAGCAGGGCGAGCAAGCAGGTCAAAAGATACCGGGATGGCGATGACCCGGCGGCTTGGCCGCGCCGCGTCAAGGCTGGATCGAGGTGCGACAACTTCATGGGGTATTCCTTGCGAGAGGTTCGGCATCGGTGCCGGAGGTGGGGGCCGCCGCCGGGGGCTGCAACTGCCAACCGCCGCCGAGGGCCTTGTATAGGGCGATCATGTTGACTGCCAGACGCTGTCTGCTCTGCGCTTGTTTGTCCTGGGATTGATAGAGGGCGGTTTCGCTTTGCAACACGTTGAGCAAGGAGGTGAGCCCGGCCTGATACTGGCCACGGGCGATGACGGTCGCCCGTTGACTGGCGTCCACGGCCGTTTGCAGCATTGCACAGGCTTCCCGCTCGCGGTTCTGGGCGGCGAGCGCGCTCTCGGTCTCGGCCAGGGCGGTCAGCACTGTTTTTTCATAGGTGAGTTCGGCGCGCCAGCGCTGGGCTTCGCTGGCCTCGACCACGGCCCGTCGCCTGCCGCCGTCGAACAGAGGCCAGTTGACCACGGGACCAACCGACCAGAACCGGCTCGATGAGGTGACGAGATGGGCCAGCGAGTCACTCTGCAACCCGATCAGGGCCGACAGGGAGAAGCGGGGAAATAGATCGGCCGTGGCTACTCCCACGATGGCGGTGGCGGCGGCCAATTGACGCTCGGCGCTGCGGATATCGGGCCGTTGGCGCAAGAGTTCCGAGGGCAGGGTGATGGGTACCAGCGGCGGCGTTGGAGGGATCGCCGCCCCGGCAAGGGTCAGTTCCGCTTTCAGGGTGTGCGGCTGCTGCCCGAGGAGCAGGGCCAACTGGTGCATGGCCTGGATCGCGCCGCTTTCCAGGCCTGGCATCTCGGCTCTGGTCTGGGCCAGCAGGGTTTCGGCCTGGGCCACCTCCATCTCGCTGCCCAGGCCGAGAAGGAATTTATGACGCGCCAATTCCACGGTCTGTTCCTGGGTACGGCTGTTTTCCCTGGCAATGGCCAACCGCTGCTGACAGGCGCGCAGCTCAACATAATTCATGGCCACCTCGGCGGCCAGCGATACGAGCACTGCTCTTTGATCTTCAACCGTGGCGGCGAGGTTGGCCTCGGCCGCCTCTACCTGACGCCGGACAGAGCCGAACACGTCGATTTCCCAGTTGACGTCGAAATTGACCTGAAACAAATCCTGCCTGAGCAGACTGGCCGACACATGCTCGCTCTGGCGGCTGCTAGTAAAGGCGCCGCCCACGTCCACCGAGGGCGCATGTCCGGAAACGGCCTGCCGGTAGAGCGCCCTGGCCTCGCGGATGCGGGTTTCGGCGATTTTGAGATCCAGATTGGCCGCTATTGCCCGGCGGATAAGGTCATCAAGAAGAGGATCGCGAAACAGAGACCACCAGCGGGCATACGCATCGGCGTGTTGGTTGGTGACGGCGCCTTCGTCCCATTGGGAAGGCATTGTCGGTTGCGGGGGCTGGTAATCAGGGCCGACCGGGGCACAGGCGGCAAGGACAAGCAGCGCACCTGCCAAGGCAAACAAAAGGCCAAGGCGGAATCTGAACGACATGAAAAAGTGCATCT
>WRKE01000126.1 GCA_009778235.1 Pseudomonadota bacterium | reverse complement strand
GGGTTCGCCTGGATATGGGCGAGGTGGTCACCATCAGCGATCCCCTTGATTATCCGGTCACCTACCGCGAGGGCAAGACCGAAATCATCCGCCGCTGGATTGACGCCCGCCCGGTCCTCGTGGCCGGAGACGCCGACACCGACTACGAGATGCTGACCCTGCCCGAGGTCGATATCCGCCTGCTGCTCAACCGGCAGCAGCCCGGCCTGATCGCCAGCCTGTACGAGGATCAGCAGGTTCTGGTCCAGGGACTGGATCTGACCACAGGCCGGTTCCGGCCCGCCCGGGAGTCAATCCAGGCCTGATCGGCCAGGGCCTTCGCCCTGGTTTCCAGGACGACCCGGCTTCTTCTCTATTTCTTTACGGTCGCGGCGAAATCGAGCATCCGCTGGATCGGGATACGGGCCCGGGCCGCCAGTTCCGGGGCCACCTGAATCTCTCCTTCGCCGGTTGCCAGCACCCGCGCCAGTTGCTCAAGGGTATTCATCTCCATCCAGGGACAACGGGCGCAACTCTCGCAAGTGGCCCCCTCGCCGGCGATTGGCGCGCCCAACAGAACCTTGGCCGGGGCCAGTTGCCGCATCTTATTGAAGATGCCGGCGTCGGTGGCCACGATAAATTCCTGGTTGGGCAAATCCCGCACCGCCTGAATCAGGGCGGTGGTGGAGCCGACCACATCCGCCTGGGCCACCACCTCTGCCGGCGATTCCGGATGCACCAGCACCGCGGCCTGGGGATGGCGCGCGCGCATCCGCATCAGCCCCTCGGCCTTGAACTCCTCGTGCACCACGCAGGAAGCGGGCCAGAGAATCATCTCCACCCCGGTCAAACGCTGGACATAGCGGCCGAGGTGTTGGTCGGGCCCCCAAAGGATCTTCTCCCCTTTCTCGGCCAGATGCCTGATCACGGCCAGGGCGATGCCCGAGGTCACCACCCAGTGGGAACGGGCCTTGACCTCGGCGCTGGTATTGGCGTAGACCACCACGGTATGGTCGGGATGGAGATCACAGAAGCCATTGAACAACTCGATCGGACACCCCTCGTCAAGGGAGCAAGTGGCCTCGACCGCAGGCATGAGCACCCGCTTTTCGGGGTTGAGGATCTTGGAGGTCTCGCCCATGAACCGGACCCCGGCCACCACCAGGGTTTGGGCCGGATGGGCGGCGGCGAACCGGGCCATTTCCAGGGAGTCGGCCACGCAGCCGCCGGTGGCTTCGGCCAGATCCTGCAGATCCCCGTCGGTATAGTAGTGGGCCACCAGGACCGCGTTCTGCTGGCGCAGCATGGTCGCGATCCGCTCCTTCAGCGCCGCCTTTTCCGCCGCAGGCAGCTCTGGCCGATAAGGATGCGGGGGAACCACAATCCGGGGAAGGCGGACATCCGCCAGGGTTTCTCGAGATCCGTTGTTCATCGTAAATTCCAATATCGTAATTTTATTAAAAAACATGCCCGCTGCCGGGCGCAATGCAAGGTTCCCTACTACCGCAAAATACCGCGCCCGACAACTATTTTCACCGGATCGGCCAAGCCCCCTTGGCCCGAAAAGGGTGGCGGTGGCGACCCAGAATCAACTCCATGGTTCCATGTCAGCGCATCCTACGTTATACTGTCCACATCCAGGCAACCTGTTTCCCGGTGATTGACCATGCATGTCTACCCCTCAAAACTTGTCGCGCTCATCACCCAGCGTTGGGAGGCCATGTCTGCGTCGGCTGAAGGCTGCGAAGAATTGGCTGCCGGGGCCTTGCCGGACCAGGAGGCGCTGGAGCGGCTGATCTCCACCTGCTATCAGGTCAGCATGATGCGCGAGGAAGACCGCCCGGTCATCCTGCGCCTCATCCTGGCACCCTCCTCCCTCTTCCCGCCCGATCAAGGGCCGCCCAAGGGATTCCACCGCCTGCTCTTCGCCGCGCCTCGCCCCTTCCACGAATACGAGCTGCGGCGACTTTCGCCGGCCGTGGATTTCGAGCGTTCCCTGATCGCGGTCGAGCCGCATCCGGAAAGGGGGTTCCAGATCTGGGGGGTGGTCAACTCGGGCATCCGCTGGCTCCAGGAGGAGCGCGGCGGCAACAAAAAAACCAACCACCTGCCCGATGTCTTTGTCGTCCATGTCACTGGCCCAGGCATGCTTACCCTCTGCCGGGGACTCAAGATTATCGCCACCTTAAACGGCGGCAAGATCCTCGATTTCACCGCCAATGCCTTCCATTCCCAGTGGATGAACAAGCTGTTCGCCAAGGAACGGAATGTCATGCTGGAATTGCACGAGCAGTTCCGGGCCAGCGTGCTCTACCCGGTGGCCCGGATCCAAGACGACTTCATCGAGAGCCTGCAGTTTCAAATCTTAAAACGGGTGCTGAGTGTCTGCCGGATATCGCGCCACGGCGGCACCTTCATCATCTTTCCCGATGATCTTCCCCCTGAATGGAGCACCGGCGACAACCCCTACCTCCTGGTTAAATACCGATTCCGGCAGGACGAGGCCATCGGCCGGCAGCAGAATTTGATGATCCGGACCATCCGCCTGGCCACCACCGCCCTGGGCGACATCAAGGACCCGGACAAAATCATCACCTGGAAGGATTACGTGGATCTCCGCCACGAATCCTCGGTCTATGACCTGGAAGAGGCGCTGTACGAACATGCCCAATTCGTCGCCAATCTGGCTGCGGTCGACGGCGCGGTGGTGATCAGCCCCCGGGGGCCGCTCGGCTTCGGCGCCATGATCATCGGCTCGCTCGACAAACTCACCGAGGTCGCCATCGCCAACGATGT
The DNA here is from genome assembly GCA_009778235.1 of Pseudomonadota bacterium. Lineage (GTDB taxonomy): Bacteria > Desulfobacterota > Desulfobulbia > Desulfobulbales > Desulfobulbaceae > Desulfobulbus. Next base: position 1,917 of record WRKE01000126.1, on the reverse strand, counting down.
GGAAGGCAAGATGGTCAGCCTGGGCAAGGTCGAGGGATACGGCTCACGGCACCGCTCGGTCTACCATCTGTGCAACACCCTCCATCAAGTGATGGCCATCGTGGTCTCCCAGGACGGCAACATTCAGTTGGCCAAGTGGCGCAACGGCATCGTCACTTGCTGGGACCTGACCACTCAGATGTTCATCGGCGACACGTAACCGCCCGCCTTCCCCCGCCCTTCTCCTGCCATTTTTTCTTGTCTTGGCAGCCCTCACACTGGCAACACACTTAATTTTAACGAAAAAATAAGACAATCTCAGTCAGAGACCAGCCGCAGAAGCCGCTTCGCCATCGGCCACAAGGCCAGGGTGCAACCGACCGCCACCACCCCCATCCAGCCCAGCGTCTGGATCTTGTCCTGCCATTCGAGCGAAAACAGCCCCATCGCCAGGGCGCCGACCAGGAAATAAAAAAAGACCATCAACGACGAGGCGGCGCCGGCATCCCGGTCAACCTGTTCGAGGATCAGGTTGTTGCTCGCCGGCCGGCAGAAGGCAAAGGCAAAGGTGAGGCCGAACATCGGCAAGGTCAGCCGCCATGGCAATGGAATCCAGGTGCAGAGCAGCAGCAGCGAAGCCGCGAGCATGCCGGTGAAGGCCCAGGGCAACAGCCGGGTGACCGAAGTATGCCGTGCCACCCGGGAAAAAATCAGAGGGGCCAGCACAAAGGCCAGGGAGTTGAAGCCGAAAAAGTAGCCGAACTGGCGCTCGTCAAACCCCAGCCTGGTGATATAGAGATCGGGCGAACCGCCGATGAAGGCAAAAACCGGTACGCAGGTGCAGGAAAGGGTAAGGAGCAGAAGCATGTAGCGGCGGTTACGGAAGAGGCGCAGATAGCTGACAGCCACCTGGACGAGGCTGGGGACGACCTGTTGCCGCAGGGATTCGTCCATACGCGCCACGCCGACAAAGGCAACGACCCCCAGGACAATCTGGAGCAGAAAAATCCAGCGCCAGGAAAACAGGGTGAGGATCCAGCCGCCGAGAATCGGGGCGATCATCGGCGCGGCGGCGACAATGGCTCCGATCTGGACAAAAACCCGCTGCCGCTCCCGGCCGGTGAACCGGTCCTTACTGACCGCAAACACGATGGCCGAGGCCGCCGATGCCCCTGCCCCTTGGAGGATCCTGCCGCAGATCAGCATGCCCGGGCTTTGCGCGGCCGAACAGAGCAGACAGGAGAGAATGAACACCCCCACCCCGACCAGCAGAGGCGGCTTGCGGCCGTAACGGTCGGAAAGCGGCCCGTAGAGCAGCAAAAAGGCGCAGTAGGTCACAAAAAAGGCGACCAGGGTCAGGTTGATCGTCATCAGCGGCACCTGCCATTCTTGCTGCAGCAGGGGCAGGGCCGGCAGATACATGTCGGTGGCCAACGGCGGAAAGGCTGACAGGAGCGCCAACAACAAAATAATCGGGGAAAAATGTGCCTTGAGCGGGTGGAGCAGTCTCATTTGGATTCTTTCTTATTTCAGGCAATCAACGGGGCAAACCATCAGCCGGAAGTTCCGGGACCAGCCCTTGCCCATCCCGGCTTTTTGTTCTCGCCCGTTGATCAGGGTCAGTGGGGAACAGTGGCCAAAACCTCGTCCAGGGGCTCCTGGAGCGCCTGATACAGCAGCCAGGCGGTCACCAGGACGAACAGCCCATCTTTGAGGACGCCGGTCACGGTGTGAAGTACCGGACCGCTGATGAACAAGTCGACGGCCAGATCAGAGAAAAAAACCAAGGAAGGGTAATGGCCAGATACTGGGCAACCATGTGCAGCGGCCTTGGCACTCGACCGGCCGAATCAAATATTTCCATTTGTTTTAGAGCGGTCAGCACCGAGGCAAGCTGAGATTCAAAAAGACCGGCCAGATGGAACACGGCATCAAGGC
>WRKE01000125.1 GCA_009778235.1 Pseudomonadota bacterium | reverse complement strand
CCCCCACATATTACAAGGTAGTCAATTCTGAGTGATGGATGAATTACAGCCTGTTTCTGCGATGAAAATCCAAAGCTTCAACAATTTCCTGCTCTCCTGCCGCGACCGGATTCAAGGTGAGGTCTCGGCCCTGCTTGGCAAACCGTTCAGCCTGGGAGCGCCAGGATTTCGTCAGGTGAGCAAGGATGAGCTGTTTTTCGAGGTCAGCGGCAAGGCAGTTCTGGTCCATGCCAGCCTGGAGGGGGAACTGCGGGGCGCGGGCTGCGTGCTGGCCGGCATCGAGGATGCCATCACTATCGGGGGCACGTTGCTCATGATGCCCGATGCGGCATTGGATGCTACCCTTGCCGCGCAGAATTATTCCGAGGACTTGCCGGACTCCTACAAAGAGGTCGTCAATATAATCTGTGGCGCTTTCACGGCGATCTTTGCAGAGCGGTACCCCAAAAGCGTGCGCCTGGTCAGCGGCGGGCAGGAGATCGTTGTGCCGGCTCAGGTGAAGATCGCGTCGGATCTGCCGATCCCTGATGTGCCCTATTACCTGATGACCACGCCCATGCAGCTCGGCGAACGCCAGCTTGGGCCATTGCGCCTGGTCTTGCCCGCGATCCCCTTGGAGCTTGATAGCTCGGCCGGCGTGGATGCCCAGTCCGATCCCGCTGCCGCCAAGACGGCCTTGATAACTGAAGAAGCCGATGCCCTTGAGCAGCCGGTCGAGCATCCTGGACGGGCCGCCGAGGCGGCGCCGGCAGATCCGGTTGAGGCGTTTAAGCGGCCGACCGAAGGACAATCCCCGGCATCGGCTCCAGGTACAGGGGAATTGGCGGCGCGTCTGCAGAAAGCGGCCCGGCAGAAGGCGTTGGTCGACGAGTTGCTTAAGGGCGGCATGACCAAAATGTGCGACGAGGTGAGCGCCCTGCTCGGCGGCAGTCTCAAGGTTGCGCCCGCGGGGAACAGGCCGGTCACCAAGAAAGAATTCCTCGATCAGGCCGAAGGCAAGTTGATCATGACCCGGATGGAAATCAGGGGCGATGAGCACCCGGGCGAGGCCTATTTGTTTATCAACAACACCACAGCGATCTATTTGGGCGGCACCCTGCTCATGCTGCCGGAGTCCGAGCTGGCTGAAACGGTCAAAAACGAAGATTTTGGCGACGACGTCCATGACGCCTACGGGGAAGTGGCCAACATCATCGCCGGCGTCTGCACGACTTTTTTCGGGGAGCGGTATCCCGGCAAGTTCGGGCTGGTCATGACCGAGATAGAACAGATTGTCCCGGGCCATATCGACCCGAATAGGGATGAGGTGTTGCCTGCCCAGCCCTATTATCTTTCCACCAACACCATTCAATACAACGACCGCGACCTGGGACCGTTGCAGCTCTTGATCCCCGCCGGCGCTCTGGCCTTGGAAGACGCGCATCTCCTGGATACGGCGGTTGAACCCGTCGACGAGTCCAGGCCCGAACCGGAGGCCGCCGCGTCCGCCGGTCAGCCGGCCGCCGTCAGCCGTTTACAGGAACAGCCGGAGGAAAGTCCCGATGTTTTGCTGTTTACCGATGATGGCGGCGAAGCGGAACGGATCGCCAGGATGCTCACCGCCATGGGGTATACCAGCCGGATCCTTCATTTCAAGGATCCGGTGCACAGTGTCCTGACCCCGCGCATTCGGATCGCCTTTCTGATCATGCGGGAGGCAAGCGAACTGGGCTTCGGGGTGGCGATTAAAATCAGCAGCGCGGGCCTGGCGGTTCCGCTGGTGGCCGCCGGACCGGCCTGGACCAAGACCCTGGTGCTCAAGGCGGTGAAATACGGAGCCTGCGATATCCTGATCACCCCAGCTTCGCCCGAAGACATCCAGGAGAAAATGCATCTCAACCTGGTGAAGAAGGCGGCCTGATCACCCCCACTCCCCTTCTTCGTCTTCCGCCCAATTGGCAAACAGGTCCTTTTTTTTGATTTTCTCCAGCAAGGTGGTCCGCTTCAGGTTCAGGAGGCGAGCCGCCTCCTTCTTGTTGCCTTGGGTCAATTTCAGGGCTTGGGTGATCAACTGGGTCTCGAAGTCATTGACCAGTGAGTTGAAATCGATCCCCTGTTCCGGCCATGTCTCCGTGGGTGCCGAGGCCGGGGCTGACGAAAACAGGAGCAACTGCTCGGGGCGGTTGATCTCGTCATTCAGCCGTTGTGGCGAACCATTTTTCCCCTGTTCATCGCCAACCGGGGTGAGGCGGTATTTCTCCGGAAGATCGTGCTGGCGGACCATCGCGCCTCCATACAAAATGGTCATGTGTTGCACCAGGTTTTCCAGCTCCCGGACATTGCCCCGCCAGGGCAGGGCGGTGAGGGTCTGCATCGCGTCCTGCTCAAACCCCAACAGGGGGTTTTTTTTTGTTTTGCCGACGAGGCGGACGAAGTAGTCGATGAGCAGGGGGATGTCTTCGACCCGTTCCCGCAGAGGCGGGATGGATAAGGGGATGACGTTGAGCCGGTAATACAGATCTTCGCGGAATTTGCCCTCGGCCACCATCTGTTCCAGGTTGCAGTGGGTGGCGGCAATGACCCGGACATCCACCGGAATCGGCTTCAGGCCGCCGACCGGTTCGAATTCCCGTTCCTGAAGCACCCGCAGAAGTTTTGCCTGGAGCACCGGTTTCATGTCGCCGATCTCGTCAAGAAAGAGGGAGCCGCCGTTGGCGTACTCGATCCGGCCAATTTTGGGGCCCGTGGCCCCGGTGAACGCCCCTTTGGTATAGCCGAACAACTCGCTTTCCAAAAGATCGTCGGGGATGGCGGCGCAGTTGACCGGGACGAAATGGTGCTCGCTTCTTGCGCTGTGGGCGTGGATCGCCTTGGCCACCAGCTCCTTGCCGGTTCCCGACTCGCCCTGGATGAGCACAGTGCTGCCTTCATCATCGGCAAGCTTGCCGATCAATTTGAACAGCCGTTGCATTGCTGGGCTTCGGCCGATGATACCGCAAAATTCGTCAGAGGCCATGGCGTTTGTCCGTGGGTTGATCTGCAAGTTGGCTGGCTGTCAGGCGACTGGTAGAGCGCCACCGTCCCCTGACCCTGCTCGGAAAAGCGATACCAGGGCACGGATATGGTTTGGCAACCATATCGATAGCCTGTTCGGTCAAGATTATGACAGTCAAGGGTTTTCGTGGTATCACGGTTGCTGGCTTTGAGCCCTGGTTGATGATCAACATCCTTTGGATCGAGGCAATCAAGTCAGGGTGGGGCAAAGTACAGTTTTTTTGCCACCGGTACAATTTTTTTAATGTTACCACAGGCAGATTGGGAAAGCCAAGGAACTTTTAAGAAAAGTGTCATAATCTTGACAATGAGCGTCTGGTTGGCAATAGGTACAGATCAGCATGAAACAGGAAGTGACGCCATGATCAGAAAATACGCATTACTGCTCTGCGGGGCGCTGGCATTGGGGACTGTACAAGGAGAAGCAGTGGCCGAGGTGTGGGAGGGCGTTGTCACCCGGGTGCTTGATGGGGATTCGTTGAGGATCAAGCGGCAAAACCAGCTTGTGACCATCCGGCTGTACGGCATTGACAGCCCCGAGTATGGTCAAGCCTGCTGGCGGGAGGCCAGAGATGGTGCCAGGGAGCTGTTGCTTGGCAAGCAGGTCAGGGTGGAATCAATGGCCCTTGATCAGTATGGCCGGACCGTGGCCCTGGTTGATTTCCGTGGACAATTGGTCAACGCGGAGATGGTCGGCCGTGGCCTGGCTTGGGTTTATCGTCGCTATTGCACGGCCCAGCCGCTGTGCAACCGGCTCGATGCATTGGAGGAGGTTGCCAAGGCCAGCCGTCGGGGGATTTGGCGGGAACAGCGGCCAACTCCGCCCTGGCAGTGGAGACACGGCAGATAGGGGCGTCCTCGGTGTTCCACCAGCAGGTGGCGAGCCGTTTCGTAGGCGTACTGCACCAGTTTTTTTACCCTCGTTGTCAATGAGAATGGCGGTTTGTTCGCTCATGATCTGCCCGGGTTGACCGGCCAAGGGGTTGGTGGCCTTGAAGGTGAGCGGCCCCACCACTTCGCCCATCCCCCATTCGCACGCCATGCGCCGGGAAATGTCCGAGACCCGCTCGAGGTCGTTGCCGGCGCCGGTGGTCATCTGATTGAAAACGATTTTTTCGGCCACCCTGCCTCCCAGCAGAGTTGATATCATTTTCTATTTTAATGCAAAAAATATTCTTATTTTTTTGCATTAAAATTCTATAGTGTGAGGTGTCAGCTCAGCGAATGGAAAAATTAGTTTATATTCGATAAATCAGTTAAATATATTTCATGGTCAAGCATAAAACGTAAATTATTATTTAATATTTATCGATATTTATTTAATGAGATTAAAGCGATCATATGATTTATATGTTTTTCGCCAATTGGCATGGTAATTTTATTGACAGTCTCTCCGGAGCCGGATAATACTGTTCCGGGCAGTACGGCTTCGAGCCGGACCGGTTTCGGGCATTGGGGTGTGGACGGAAAGAATATTGATTCGCACCGGGTGATGGCCGTCAACTGTGCCCGGGTCGAGAAGAGGTGCCGGGCCACCGGAACGCGGAGGTGGGTATGGACGCGACGATGTTTCCCGTCATCTGGTTGAGAGGGGCGTTGCTGCATACGCTGTTTGATCTGAGGATCAAGCCGGTTCTTCAGTCGGCCAAGGAAGAAA
>WRKE01000124.1 GCA_009778235.1 Pseudomonadota bacterium | reverse complement strand
AATACTTGAAAGATTTCTCTTCGCTCCGCTCATCGAAATGACAGAAAAAGACGTGGTCAATGTCCGGTGAATAACGAATTCATTAATAACACAGTTAGTAATGACCATGTTAATAGTGCCCCCCTCGCCTGCGGCAAGCCGCTATCCAGCGCAGTACAAAGCCGAACGTTCAATTTAAAATTTTTAAAAAATGATTACAATTCAAGAATTACTTTACAATCGGGGGCTTGACAGAAAAGCAAAAGTTAAGCTTGTGAGACATCAAGACAAACGTTACCCGAATTTATACGAGTGGTACCGTTTTGACAGACAAAAATTTCTAACTTACCAAAATGGTCAAGGGAAGGATGTTTTTAAAGATGTTGATTATATTGCTTCATTTATTGGTGAAGGAAGCGGAACATTATCACGTTTTGTTGGAATTTTTAAAATTACAGGCAAAAAAGAGTTGGATAAACCTACTCAAATGGGATCTTTTTTTATTTATGAAATGGAAGACATTGAAGGATTTGAAGATTTAAAAGAACGTGTAATTATAAAATGGAGTAATGCCATTTCTTGGCATCAATGGATTAAAAATGAGATGGAGGTCATCGAAATTCACCCAGGACTGCATTACAAGCAATTTACTGATTATTTTGATTTTATTTTAAATTTTGAAGAATTGAAAGATATAGTAACCAATGAATACATCGATTGGAAAAGAATGCTTTCTGCAACAAAAGGAATTTATTTAATTAGCGACACCAAAACCGGCAAGCTCTATGTTGGATCGGCTTATGGAGAAAATGGCATTTGGGGACGTTGGTCTGAATATGTGAAAACCAACGGACACGGAGGTAATAAAACGCTGAAAGGGCTTATTGAGAATGACCCTACATACGGAAATCATTTTCAATTTTCTGTCTTAATGCTTTTGCAAAGGACTATAACTCCAGACGAAGCAATCAAAAAAGAGCGTTTATTTAAAGACAAACTTGGGACAAACTCCTTTGGATTAAACAATAATTAGCAGGGTGTTGAAAAATATTAATGCGTGCATAAATAACTGAATATTTTCGCGTAGTTGACGATCGGGTGGCGAAAGAAACTTTTATGAGACAGCACTGTAAATACCTGTTGAATTGACGTGATTGCACAAGTTGTATCAGGTCAACGAGCAGCGCCTGGCCCGCATGAGGGTGTGATCCTGCTGCACGGTCTGGCCCGCACCCGTTGGTCCATGCGGTCCATGGCCGCTTTCCTCGGCCAACGCGGCTACCTGGTGGCCAACCCCGGCTATCCTTCCTGTCAATATCCCATTGAAACCCTGGCCCAATCGACCATCCCCCCGGCCATCGCCGCTCTGCGCCGGCAAGGGGTCAAAACCATCCATTTTGTCACCCATTCCATGGGCGGGATCCTGCTGCGCGCTTACCTCTCCCGCGCACCGCTGCCGGAACTGGGGCGCGCGGTGATGCTCTGTCCGCCCAATCAGGGCAGCGAGCTGGTCGATTATTTCGGCCGTTTCTTCTGGTTTCGTTATCTGCTCGGCCCGGCTGGCCGCCAACTGGGAACCGGCCCGGACCATTTGCCCGCCCGCCTCGGCCCCGCGACCTTTCCGGTCGGCATTGTCACCGGTAACCGGCCGGCCTTCGGTCTGGCCCGTTTCTTTCCCGGCCCCAGCGACGGCAGGGTGTCGGTGGCCCGGGCCCAATTGACCGGCATGGAAGATATGCTGGTTCTGCCCCATGGCCATTGTTTGATCATGCGCCACCGGCAGGTGCAGGAGCAGGTGGCCTGGTTTTTGGCCAACGGGCGATTTGCGCGGGTGGCTTAACCCTTGCGCAGAATGCGCTTGTCGTCGATGCGGATGGTCAGCTTGATCTTGTCGAAGTATTCGAGCAGGGGGATGGAAAATTTTCTGGTCAGGCCGGTGAGATCCTTGAACCGCTGGGCGTCGATTTCCCCTTCGCGGCGGATGAAGGCCACCACCTCTTGCTGGAGCGCCTGGATGGTCTGGGCGTGAAAACACAAACTTTCGTTGATTTTTATCACTTGGCCTTTGCCAATCAGCAGGTCGATCACCTGGCGGATCTGTTTTTCCGGAAACTCGCCGAAGGCGGTCAGCACCTCCTTGAGATTGGGCGGCGTCAGGGCGGCCTGGCGATACAAGGCCTCGATCTTGCGCTCCATTTCCTGTTCGTCCACCTGGAGGGTGACGGTGTGACCGCTGATTTTGAGGTCCGCGCCCTCCTGGTCAATCACCCTTTTTTTGATCAGCCCGGCCAGGAGCGCCTGGAACACCTTCTGTTCCACCGCCGGCCGCAGTTGGGATCGTAGCTCCTCCTTGGCCAGGCCAGCTTTGAGGGGATTATTCCTATGGAAGGCGGTCAGCAACTCGACTATCCGCTGGTTGAGCGCTTCAGCCACCGATGCGGCCAACAGCCGTTGGCTGTCCGAGTCGATCACCAGCAGCGCTCCAGTGGAAATGGGGTGCTGCAACTGTTTCTTCAGTTTCTTGCTGAATACCCCGGTCCGCGCCGCCAAATGGTCGGCAATCATTCCCTTGGCGCCGGCCTCCTCGACCAGCAACAGCAGCCTCCGCTCGTGGTCGGCGGCTTTCAGGGTTGAGAAATAGGCCTGATTCGCCTCTTGATCCCGTTTAAGGGTCCGCTTGCGTTTTCGGGGCGCACTGTTGAGGATTACGCCGCCGCCGATGGTGGTGATCGGCGAATAACTGCGGATCACGTAACGATCACCGGGCCAGACCGCTGCCGGTTCCTGGAGGATGAGTTGGAGGCGGGTGGTCTCGCCCGGCACCAGGGTATCGGATGTAAGCAGTTGGAGGCGGCCGACGATTTCTCTGGTGCCCAGATGGACCCGGACCTGGGTACGGTTTTTCAGTTCCTTGGGGGTCGAGCGCAGGCAGTGGCACTCGGCGTCGAGGATGAATGAGGTGACCATGCTGCCGGGTGGGGCAGCCATGTCACCCCGAAGGATCTGATCTTTCTCGATGCCTTGGAGATTGATGGCGGTGCGGTGGCCGGCCTCGACCAGGTCAACATCCTGGCCGTGCACCTGGATGCCGCGGATTTTGGCCGTCAGCCCACCGGGATAGAACATTAACTCGGCGCCGGTCTCGATCCGTCCGGACAGCGAGGTGCCGGTGATCACCGTGCCGAAACCTTTGATCGAGAAGACCCGGTCCACGGCCATGCGAAAGGGACCGAATTCTTCGGAGAACGGCATGGCCGCCACCTTGGCGTCCAGCAGCCGGACCACCTCGTCGAGGCCCTGGCCGGTGAGCGAGTTGACCGGGACGATCGGTGCCTCGGCGAGAAAACTGTCCTTGAAAAAATCCCGCACCTCCTCGCTGACCATGTCGAGCCATTCCTGATCGACCGTGTCTTGCTTGGTCAGGACGATCAATCCATCCCGAACGCCGAGCAGGCGGCAGATCTCGAAATGCTCGACGGTCTGCGGCATGATGCCCTCATCCGCGGCGATGACGAATGCCACCAGATCCATGCCAGCGGCGCCTGCCACCATGTTGCGGATAAATTTCTCATGGCCCGGCACGTCGACAATGCCGATCCGGTGACCGCAGGGAAGATCGAGGTGGGCAAACCCCAACTCGATGGTGATGCCGCGTTCCCGCTCTTCCTTGAGCCGGTCGGTTTCAATGCCGGTGAGGGCCCGGATCAGGCTGGTTTTGCCGTGGTCGACGTGGCCGGCGGTGCCGAGGATAATTTCGCGCATGGCTGGCGAAAACCGGCGCTCGCGTGGGGTTAAAGTTCGAGGTAGGGGTTGGTTCTCGCCTCGCGGGCGATGGTCGACTGCAAGCCGCCGTACCCGTGTCCGGGCCAGACAAAGGTGTCGGGCGGCAGGGTCATCAGCCGCGACTTGATGGCATCGACCATCTGGCGCATGGAGCCGCCGGGGAAATCGGTGCGGCCGACCGCACCGACAAAGAGGGTGTCGCCGGTGAAACAGTGGGGTGCACTGTACAGGCAAATGCCACCGGGGGTGTGACCAGGGGTGTGGATTACCTGCAAATGTTCCTTGCCGATGGCGATCATGTCGCCGTCTTGGACGACCACCTCGATGGGCGGCGATTCGGGCAGGCCGAGGGATGAGAAGAAGCCTTTGATACGCGGGTCGCTGAAATAGCTCACGTCTTCGGCATGCATGACGATCTTGGCGCCGGTGGCTTGATGGATGCGGGCATTGCCGCAGACATGGTCCGGGTGGCCGTGGGTGTTGATGATAGAGGTGATTGTAAGTTCTTTTTCGCGGCAGTAATCAAGGACCTGATCCTCGTCGCCGCCCGGATCGATGATCGCGGCCTCCTTGGTCTGTTCACAGGAAACGACGTAACAGCAGACACCCATCATGCCGACAGTGAATTGTTTGACAAGCATGGCCACGATCCTATTAGTGGTTGGCGGGTTGGAGGGCGTTGAGGCTTGCGGCGATCTGCCGTAAACCTCAACGCCCAGGCCCAATTCAGGACCTATTTGCTGCCGCAGCCGGCGCAGCCAGGCGCGGCAAAGGGGTTGACG
>WRKE01000123.1 GCA_009778235.1 Pseudomonadota bacterium | reverse complement strand
CATGACGCGTTCCTCGATACCGCTCGCTGGTCGTCTGCCCCGGGTTGCACCATGGTGAAGGGGCTTGGTTTCAGCTTGAAAATAAAAAAAGGAGTTACAGCAAATTCTGCAACTCCATGCGTGATGCTGTGAGCTGGCAACAGTTGGAAAAGGATTGTCTTGCTCGAAAAAAAGCTCGCTCTCGCCCTTTTCCGGTCGCGTGGGGGGCAAGATGCTTAGCTATGCCAGCATGTTGGTAAAAATAATTTTTATAATGCGATGATTGGTTCCGGTCAAGTAATTTTTTGATTTTTTCTATCAGGGAGAAGTCAAGGGTCAATGAAAGAAATGAATAGGATGCGCGGCTTCAGGTCCGGTGCCGCATTTGGCCAAACCCGGAGCGGAGCAGCGAATCCCGGCTGATCATCCCCTGAAAACGACCGTGGTCATCCACCACCGGCAACCGTTTTTGCCGCTCGGTGATCATCAGCCGGATCGCCTCCTCGATCGCCATGCTTTCCCGCACCGTGGGGATATCGGTCCGCATGATCTCGCCAGCCGTGGTGTTGGCCAGTCGGTGAGCCAGATCCTTGCCGAACGGCCGGGCGAGGCGCGAAAACAGGGCGCGCAGGCCTTCAGGGTCAGGCTTGAAGTAGCCAAGCAGATCGCTGTCGGCGATCATGCCGATCAGGCGGCCGTCACCATCGACCACCGCCACCCGCTGCAGGTCGTTGTGGTTGATGATCGGGATCAGCCGGTCGATGGGGGTGTCGGCGGCTACGGTCAGGGTGTCGCGCCGCACAATGTCGGCCACGGTTTGCAGATTGTACACGGCGATATTCTGGGCGCGAAAGGCAGCCCAGTCGGGGGCCTCGCGCATCGCGGTCTTGAAGATGTCCAGCCGCGACAGCATGCCGACCAATTGGCCGGTCTGGTCGACCACCGGCAGCCGCTTCAGTTGCCGGGCCAGCATCAGCTCAACGGCCTCGGCCAGCGGGCGATCGTTTTTGATGGTCACGGCCGGGGCGGTCATGATTTCCCCGACCCTGCGGTGGGCCAGGGCCGCGTCGATGTCTGCCGGGGCAGACTCTGCCAGCAGCCCCAACCGTAACGGCAGCCCGGCCCGGCTGATCAGGTCGCCCTGGGTCACCACCCCCACGGGACAGCCTTGGCCGTCCACCACTGGCAGGCCGGTGAAGATTGAGGAGAGCAGCAAGTAAGCAGCCTCGCTGGCCGGGCTTTCGGCGGTGACCCTGGCCGGAGATGCGGTCATCACATCCCGCACGGCGAGTTGGCGGGGAAAAAAGGTGGTTGCGGCCTTGTGGCTGACCATCGTCAGATCGCGGACCGCAATGATGCCGTTGCCGATCATCGGGTCCAGGCCGGCCAGCACCTGGCTGGCGATGGCCGCCGGCAGGATGATGGAGATGCGGATCGGCAGGTTGTAGGAGAGCAGCTCCAGCCTGCTGGTGGCGACCTCCCCGCTTTCATCGCAACCGGCGATGCCCCGGGTGACCATGCAGCGGGCGGCGATTTTCAGGCCGCGAATGTATTGGATTACCGCGTCGGCGATCGGCTTGCCTTGATGGCGGGCCTCTTCATTGGTGAAAATCTCGATCGCTTGGTAGTCGAGCATCGCGGTCTCCTAGCGCAGTCCGCCCAGGCGCAGGCCCAAATAGGTGAGCGTCAAGCCTCCCAGGTTGTTGAGCAGGATATTGACCACGGCCTGCTGGGCCAGGCCGATCCTGCCTGCATTGACGGTTTCCAGGGAAAAGGCGGAAAAGGTGGTCAGGGCACCCAGGTAGCCGGTGATCAGGAACAACCGCACATCAGGGGTGAGCAGGCGGGAACGATCCGCCAGGGCGAAGAGCAGGCCGATGACAAAGCAGCCCACCAGGTTGACCACCAAGGTGCCGTAGGGGAACGAGGCCCCCCACAGCCGGGCGGTGAGCATCCCGACGCCGTAGCGGCTGGCAGCTCCCAGGCTGCCGCCAGCCATGACGATCAACCACTGGTATCCGGTTATCATGCCGAATGCTCCTTGCCGGGGAAGATGGGCGTGGTGGCCGCCGTCGGCGGATAAAAAAAGGGTTGCAGCTGAAATGCCGCAACCCTCTGCTTATTGGTGCCGAGACCAGGATTTGAACCAGGGACACACGGATTTTCAGTCCGTTGCTCTACCGACTGAGCTATCTCGGCACCCTAATTTGAAGGCCTGCATACTTAGCAAAGGTGCAGGTTTATTGTCAACATTTTTTTATTTTTTGTTGTCGGTAAAGAGATCCCCGAGGTCGATATCGAATTTGTCAAGGGCGGTTCCGGTTTTCACCGAGGGGAGGAAGCGCTTGCCGGCGGCGCTGCCGGTAATCAGTTTGGCCGGGGCATCGAGGTCCAGGCCACTGGTGTTAAGGTCTTCAAGACCTGGCTGGCCCATACCAGCGGCAGACGGCGGGGTTAAGGCAGGCGCGGCCGCGGGTTCTCGATCGGTCAGGGGATGCTGTTGCTCGAAGCGGATGGGCTCGGCTTGTTCCGCCACCGGCGGCGCCAAATCAGAAATGTCGAGTTCGCCGAAATCCAAGGCGGGCATAGCAGGCCCGGGGCCTGCGGCGGGCTCATCCTTTTCGAGCACAAACTCCTCGTTGTCCGACGTCTCGGCGGTCTCTGCCGCTTCCATCTCCTCATCAAAGCCCGCAAACTCAATCTCGTGCCGCTCGGTCCCCTGCGGCGATTGCTCTTCTTCCTCCGCCAAGGCCATAGGGGCCGGCTCCACCTCTTCCATCTCAAACAATGTTGCACTCTTGAACAGAGAAGACTCTTCCGCATTTTCGGCGAACTGGGCGTGAACCGGAATCTCTTCGTCCTTGTCGGTTATGATGGCCAAAAATTGGGGAGTGGTGGCTTCATAGGTCGTACCGATGATCTCGGTGAGGTTACCGAGATATTTGTGGCACTTTTTGCACATTTCCAGGTGATCAAAGGAGGTAAAGCCGCATTTGGGGCAACGCATAATTTCGCCTTATTGGTGAAGAAAGTCGAACAGTACCGGGCGCGGGAAATGGGGGTGGCGCTCGATGGATACATACATTATTGCATAGGAAACAAGAGAAAATCAAGATACTAAGCAAAAATATCGGGGTAACTCCCAATTCCCGCATTAACTGATGCAGGAATTGTCCGGGAGGGACGGAATCGATCCGGCCGCCCCGGAGGCAGGATCACCCGCGTCGACCGAACCGCTCAAAGCTGACTTGTGTAAACGGCAGGGAAGAGTGGGGGTGCCCGTCCTTGGTGTCCGCCGGATACCCGATGCCGACGATGGCCAGAACCATCATGCTTGCGGGCAGGCCGAGGAGATCGGCAAGAAAGGCCTGTGAATCGCTGCCGTCCCCACGCCGCCGCAGGCGGATCTGCACCCAGCAGCTGCCCAGGCCGAGGTCGGCGGCCTCCAGATGGAGCAGGGTGGTGACGATGGAGGCGTCCTCCACCCAGACGTCGCTTTTGGCCGGGTCGGCGCAGACCACGATCGCCAGCGGTGCGCCCTTAAGGAAGGATGCGCCATGGGCCTTGGCCACCGCCAGTTGCTGCAGCACCTCCGGGTCTGTGACCACGATCAGTTCCCAGGGATTGGTGCCTTTGGACGAGGGTGAGCGCAGCGCCGCCTCCAAAAGGAGGTTTAAGGTTTCCGGTTCGATCGGCTGGGCGGTGAATTTGCGGATGCTTCGGCGGGTACGTAAAAGATCGATCAGCATGCAAGGCCTCCTGGGGTGGAGTTGTTTGGTGTTCAGGCCAGGGTTGCGGCTATTTCCTGGTGCATGGCGGCGATGACCGCGTCGGGATCGGCGGCGTCGCGGATAGGGCGGCCGACCACCAGATAATCGGCGCCGTCGGCGATGGCCCGGCCTGGAGTGGCCACCCGCTGCTGATCACCGGGGTCGCCGTTTGCCGGACGGATGCCGGGGGTGACCATGACAAAATCTTGGCCCAGGCGGAAGCGAAGCAGGGCAGCTTCCTGGGCCGAGCACACCACGCCATGGGCACCGGCCTCAAGCGAGGCCGTGGCCCGCGAGAGCACCAGATCATCCACGGAGCCCTTAAAGTTCAACTCGCTGACCTGTTCGGGGCCAAAGCTGGTGAGCACGGTCACCGCCAGGATCCGCACCTCGGTATCGGCCTCCAGCGCCGCTGCCACGACCGGACCGTAGCCGTGCACCGTGGCAAAGGTAATGCCCCGGTCGGCGAACTGGCGGATCGCCAGCCGTACCGTTGCCGGGATGTCGTGGAGCTTGAGGTCGAGCATGACCTTGCAGCCCTTGGCCACAATGGCGTCCACCACCGGCCAACCACCGGCAAAGAACAACTGCAGCCCGACCTTGAAGAAGTGGATGCGGCCGGACAAAAGGTCCACCAGATCCAAGGCCTGGCGGGGATCGGCCAGGTCCAGGGCGAAGATGATGCGCTCTGCCAGAGGGATGGGATGGGTTTTCATGCCTTGATCATCTCCTCGGCCAGCATGCGGTCGGCGAAATCGAGGATGAACTGG
>WRKE01000122.1 GCA_009778235.1 Pseudomonadota bacterium | reverse complement strand
TCGTGGCTGAGAATCAACCGACCCAGTTCCAGGGGATTCTGGACCCGGATGCAGCCGTGGCTGAAGGCGCGCTTGGTCCGGCCGAACAATGATTTGCTCGGTGTGTCGTGCATATAGACATGGTAGGGGTTGGGGAACAAAAATTTGATCAGCCCCAGGGAGTTGTCTGTTCCCGGGTCTTGGCGCAGGGTATAGGGAAGGTATCTCCCCTGGTATCGCTGCCAGCGGATGGTGGCGGGGTCGACCTCGCTGCCGTTGCTGTCGAAGACGCGCATCCGCTGTTTGGCAAGGAATTCCGGGTCCTTGACAATGCTGGGCACAGTTTCGTTCTTGACGATATCCGGGGTGGGGGTCCAGGTCGGATTGAGCACGATGTAGGTGATCGCCGAGCGAAAAATGGGCGTTTGGTGAAAGGGCTGGCCGACCATGACCTTGGAGCTCCAGACCTGCTGGTTGTCGTGGTAATACTGCAGGGCAAAGCCGGCAATGTCGATGATCAGGCTGGAACTGGGTATATCGTGGATCACCCAGCGCGTCCGTTCGAGATTCACCCGGATCTGGTTGATCCGCTCGGTGACGCTGATGTTCATGGCGCTCACCGTAGCCTTGCCGACCTCGCCGTCGGGTTCGACATGGTGCCTCGCCTGGAAGGCCTTGACCGCGGTCTTTAACTGATCGTCGTACAGGTTCGATTCACCCCCTCTGGGGTGATATTCACCGGTCGCCGCCAGGCGGCTGCGGATGGCCGCCACCCGTTGATCGACCATGCCCGGCTTGAGGCTCGGACCCTGCGGTACAGAGTGCCAGCCCCCCCTGGCCGCGTACTTTTTGTATTGGCTCAAGGCCTCTTTGAGATTGAGATAGGAAGGATGATGGGGGGACAGCGTATCCAGCACGACCCGCACGGTCCCGGTACGGATGGCGTCCAGATAGGTGTCGATGGGCGAGAGTCGGGGGGTGGTGGCGGCGAGATTCTGTTTTTCCGTGACCTTGGCCGAGTCGACCTTGCCATACCGCTTATGCTGTCCCAGCAGGACCAGGGCATCGGAGAGAAGGATGTCGTACTCCACCTTCCTGGCCATGCTCTCGTCTTGGTTTTTTAATTCGTTGCCGTAATGGGTCAGGGCATTGAGGTGATAATCATCGGGGGTCAGCCCTTCTTCCGCGCTGGCCACGATGGCACCCAGCAACTGGGCAATGGTGTCCTTGTTGTCCCAAAGAAGATTGAAGTTATTTTTTCTATATAAATCCAACAGATAGCTTGATGCGTAAACCGGCTCCTTGCCAATGCTGGCCGACACCTCGAAATAGAGTTGCTCAAGCAGTTGCTGGAGCAGCAGTTGCTGTTCCTGTTGGTGATGGGCCATGTCCGGTTGCTGGCCCTCCACCTGCGCTAAAGGAGGCGGCTGGGGAGAGGGGGAGCTGTTTTCGGCAAAGGCGTGGGCAGCGAGGAATAAAGACAAAAGGAGCAAGATTCCGGACAGGACGGGGCCGGAAGAATGCAAGCGGCAATGATCGGGCATGGAACGGTTTTCCTGAACGCGGGCTGACTTTTTTAGATGGAATCAGGTAGAGATTGACTTATAGGGGCCACCGGGAGGTTCGTGTATGGACGATAACGATTTCTCTTACGTAAAAAAAACTCCGTTGACAAGCAGTTAAATCGTCCTTCCGTAAAAAAAAGACAGCAGCGGCGGGGTAACTATTTCCCGGCTGTTTGCTCCGGTGGCCCATCGGCGCCAGGTCAAGTTGCTCGTGGCATGCGACTTCTGATCCAGCGCCATCATTATGGACAGGGCGCATGAAGATGATGCAGCATGCGCTTTGGCTGCGAGCTTGGGGTTTTCAAATAGCGTTCACAGTGTCCAGGTGACCGGGAACAGCTTCTTGTTTGACCATCCCCGCCAGCTTGTGCTAACCTGAGCCAAGAATACTCTCAAGGAGCTTGCCCATGCCCTCTCTGTCCGCCTTTTCCCCTGTTCTGATCTGGTTCCTCACCGGCATTGTCTTTCTGGCCCTGGAGCTGGCGCTTCCCGGCTTTGTGATCTTCTTTTTCGGGCTCGGCGCCTGGTGCGCCGCCTTGGCGGTGGCGCTGTATCCCGTCCCGCTTGCCAGCCAATTCATGGTGTTTTTGGCCGCAAGCCTGCTGTCGCTTGTGCTGTTGCGGTCCACCCTCAAAAAGATTTTTCTCGGCCGGACCTTCGACACCGATGCCATGGAAAGGGGAATGCCGCCCGGAACCACCGGCGAAGTGGTCGCGGATATCCTGCCGCCGGCGCCCGGCAAGGTCAAGTACGGCGGTACGTTCTGGCAGGCCACGGCCGACGTGCCCCTGGCCAAGGGGACAGTGGTGCGGATCACGGAAAAATCAAACCTGACCGTTAAAGTCAGCCCGGTAAAACCGGAAGGAGATTGCTGATGGACAACTTATTGATCGGGGTGGTGGTCTTTGTCGTCTTTGTCATTATCCTTTTGGTCAAGACCGCGGTGGTGGTCGACCAGCAGTTCGAATATGTGATCGAGCGGCTGGGCAAGTATCGCACTACCCTGGAGGCCGGATTTCATATCCTCATCCCCTTTTTCGACAAGGTGGCCTACAAACGGAGCCTCAAGGAAGAGGCCATCGATATTCCGGCCCAGGCCTGCATCACCGCCGACAACGTTTCCATGCAAATAGACGGCTGCCTCTACCTCCAGGTGGTCAATTCGCGGCTTTCCGCCTATGGCATCAACAACTACATCTTCGCGGTAGCCCAACTGGCTCAGACCAGTCTGCGTTCGGCCATCGGCAAGATTACCCTGGATAACACCTTCGAGGCCCGTGAGCTTTTGAATCGGCAGGTGGTCGAGGCCCTGGACGAGGCCTCGCAGAACTGGGGGGTCAAGGTGCTGCGCTACGAAATCAAGGATATCCAGCCGCCGCGCAGTGTCTTGGAGGCCATGGAAAAACAGATGAGGGCCGAGAGGGAAAAACGGGCCGAGATCGCCAAGTCGGAAGGCGAGCGGCAGGCGGTGATCAACCGGGCCGAAGGAAACCGGGCCGAGGCCATTGCCCTCTCCGAGGGCGAGAAGATGCGGCGGATCAACGAGGCCGAGGGCCAGGCCCAGGAGATTCTCAAGGTGGCGGAGGCCACCGCCGAAGGCATCAGGAAGGTGGCTGAGGCCCTGAGCGCTCAGGGCGGCCAGGATGCGGCCAACCTGGAAGTGGCGAAAAAATACCTCGATCAGTTCGGTAAGCTGGCCAAGGAAGGCAACACCATGATCGTGCCCGCCAACTTAACCGACGTCTCCTCCATGGTGGCAACGGTGATGAGCACCCTGGAGCATGCCAAAAAGGCTGCGCGAACAGCGGGATGAACCGGAGGCATCCGGGAGGCGGACAAGGCGCCAGGCGCTGTCCTGCTGGCTTTAGCAGAAAAGCACCAGAGACCAGACCGCCACCACCAGGACAATGGCCATGAACACGGCCGCTGAGCCGAGATCCTTGGCCAGGCCTGACAACTCGTGATGTTCGGGGCCGATCCGGTTGACTACCACCTCAACCGCGGTGTTGAGCAATTCGACGATCAAAAGCACCACCAGGCTGCCCACCAGGAGGGCGCGCGCAACGTTGCTGGGCCCAAGCCAGCAGGCCACCGGCAAGAGCACCAGACAGAGGAGCGATTCCTGCCGAAAGGCCGCTTCGTTGCGATAGGCGGCGATCAGCCCGGCATATGAGCAGCGCGTGGCCCGCATGATCCTGGTCATGCCGATTCCGTTCACTTTTTCCTGTTCGCTCATTCTGGCCTCTTTGTCTATTTCTGTTGCGGGTTGACGGTGAGATCCGGGGTGCGGAGATGCACGCCCCTCTTTGCCTTTCATTTTTGGGCGAAACTACCCTATTTAGCCCTGCTTTTCCAGGCCCAATTCCCAAGGTACTCTATCTTGGGCGAAATTGATTGCCGCATTTGTCACTATGTGGTATATGTTTTGCAAAAATTATCAGTTAAAACAGCGAGGGCTTGGCCATGAGCAGGGAAACATTTATCAAGTTACGGGCGAAGTTGGGAAAAACCCAGAAGGCGCTGGCCGAGCTGCTGGGGGTTTCGCTCAAGGCGGTCCAAAGTTACGAGCAGGGGTGGCGCTCCATTCCCTTCCATGTCGAGCGGCAACTCTATTTTTTGGCCGCCAATCAACGCAACAGCGGCCAGCCCAAACGCAAGGACTGCTGGGCCATTAAACGGTGCGAGCACAAGAAGACGTGCCCGGCGTGGGAATTTCATGCCGGACATCTCTGCTGGTTTCTCAGCGGCACTCGTTGCGAGTGCGCCTCCGCCAAGGGCTTGCAGGAAAAGATGACTTTCTGCCGCAATTGCGAGGTGCTGCTCTCCCTGCTCTGATCCCTTGCCGGCGGCCATGTCTTTCTTATTTTTCGATTTTTCCCTCGCCGCCCGCCCTTGCCCATGGATCGGTTGAAGGTCGGGGTCGCCATGAGCGGCGGGGTTGATTCCACTATGGCCG
>WRKE01000121.1 GCA_009778235.1 Pseudomonadota bacterium | reverse complement strand
CGGGCTGGTTCGGCATCAGGGGCGGAACCGGCTGGCTGGCAAGCGCTGCCGCCACTTCGTCGCCTAGGGCGGCGAGATCGACGTCGCCGCCAAGCAGGGGTTCCAGCCGGGTGCCGTTGAATTGGCTGCATCCCGCCAGCAGGAAAAGCGCCGCCAGCAGGAGACCGGGCAACAGAGCAAGTCGGTGCATGCGGATCATAGCGGGGCCTTTTGGGTGGGCCGGAAAGAGGGAGAGGCGACGGCGCCGGTCAACTGGATCTCCTTGGCCGGAGCGGATGGCTTAAAATGCCAGAGATTGGCGTTGTTGAGATAATAGATGTCCGAGGTGCGCATCAGGTAGCGCTTCTGATCGAGAATCGAGGTGGTGATGATCACCTGGTAATGGCCGCTGGCGCCTTGATTGTTGCGGTACATTTCAGCGGCGGTGGCGGCGGCGACCAGCTCCCACGGGGCATCTTCGAGCACCACTATGCCGGAGGCCAGGGCGATCAGCGTCCCCGGCTTGGGCCAGTTCCAGGCGCCGAATCCCGACGAGTGGTAAACCGTTTGCACCTTGTATTCGAGGGTCAGGTTGGCGTGTTCCGGGGAGGCCGCGGTGGGAACACCGAAGTTGACCAGTTGGGTGGTCAGCAGGTCGTTGAACCCCTCGTCAAAGGCAAAGGTGCCCTCGCCGCCGCATTTGCCCGGCGTGCCGCAGGCATGGCGCACGTACACCGAGGAGTTGAGATGCTGCTGGACCAGCTCCCGGCTGACCCGGTCAGCCACATGGTTGGCCAGCACGTTCCACTGCTGGGCCGAATCGAGCTCCTCCTGGCCGCCAAAAAATGCCCCCGGCCCCCGCGTACACCCTGCCGCGCAACCCACAACCACCAGCAGCAGGCCCACCATCCATCGATTTCGCATCGTTTCCCTCAAAGAATGAACCGCTTACCCTTCCACTCCCTTCTCTTCGGATGCCTGAGGCCGTAACAATAGCAAAATGATCAAAACGCCTTCCAGAGGCGTATTGACCCCAAACCACCGCCTGCCGGGAGTTCAGCGCCGGCTGACATTGCAGGACTGGACATTCTCCATGGCCACGGCCAACATCTTAAAAAAAGCCTCGGCCGCCGGATCGTCCGGGTATTGCTGTCCACGCTTTTCAAAATGGGTGAACAGGTGGCTCAGCACCTGGATGGCCTGGTCACCATCAAGCGAACCCAAAGCGTCCCAGAGGTCAAAGACGGACATCTCAGTCACCATCATCTCCTTGTTCGGCCTCTCCTCCACTGACGGCCCTAAGCTCCTCGTCCAGGTCATAGCCTACCCCGCAGCAGGCGGGGCATTCCTCGCGGGTGATGAAAAAGCGGCTTTCTCCCTGAAAATAGCCAATCTGGCCGCTCCCGCCGCAGGTATTGCAGACCCTTTTCTTTTCGGCTTTTTTGTATTCGTCTTCGTTCATGGGCCCGCGTTCAGAGCAGCCCTGCCGCCTGTTTGGCAGCCTGGAGGGTGTTACCCATCAGCATGGTGATGGTCATCGGCCCGACCCCGCCGGGCACCGGGGTGATGGCGCCGGCCTTGCCGAGCATTGAATCGAAATCGACATCGCCGGCCAGCACCGCCTTGCCGGTCGCGCTCTGGCCCACCCGGTTGATGCCGACATCTATGACCACCGCGCCGGGCTTGATATGGTCCGCCTTGATCATCCTGGCAACGCCGGCGGCCACGATCAGGATGTCTGCCCGGCGGGTATGCGCGGCCATGTCGCGGGTACGGGTGTGGCAGATGGTCACTGTGGCGTTGCCGCCCGGCCGTTTCTGCAGCATCAGATTGGCGATCGGCTTGCCCACGATGTTGGACCGCCCGACCACCACCACCTCGGCGCCCGAGGTCTCTACGCCCGTGCGCTGGAGCAGCTCCAAGATGCCGTTCGGCGTGCAGGGCAGGAAGCAGTGCTGGCCGAGCATCATTTTGCCGGCATTGACCGGATGAAACCCATCGACATCTTTAGCCGGATCGATGGCGGACAGCACCTTGGCCTCGTTGATGTGCCGGGGCAGGGGCAACTGCACTAAAATGCCGTGGATGGCCGGGTTGCGATTGCACTGCTCAACCAGCCGCAGCAACTCCTCCTCGCTGGTCGTTGCCGGCAGGGTCATTTGTTCGGAATGGATGCCAAGGGTGTGGGCGGTCTTGTTTTTGGCCGCCACATAGGATTGCGAAGCCGGGTCCTCGCCGACCAGAATGGTGGCCAGACCAGGAACCAGGCCATGCTGTTCCTTGATCGCGGCCACCTCGGCCGCGATTTCCTGGCGGATGGTCTTGGCAACGGCTAAGCCGTCGATGATGGTTGCGGGCATGCGGCGCTTACCAAAAAGGAAAGGATATGGGCTGGGAGATCTGAAAAGATTAATTTAGCATACCCCGGCGGCTTTGTTCAAGCCGAGACTGCAACCCAGCCCAGACCGCAATGTAGCCATTCCTTCTTCATCGCCCCGGCCTGCGGCCTTGTCATTTGATGATGTAGCGCTGTCCGGCGGTGTTGATGTAGTTGATCATTCTCATCACGTCTTCGGTGGGCGCGCCCTTGGTGACCAGGGTGATGGGCCGGGCAATTTCGGGAATATCCGGACTGTTGACCAGATAATCGACCTGGGCAAGGGTGCAGATGCCCACCGCTCCGGAGTTTCTGATGATCCGGCTCTTGACGTCTTCGACAGTGGTCCCGGTCATGACATTCTTGGTGAACTCGGCGTTACCCATGACCTGTTTTTTGAACACCGACAAGGTGCCGGGGATCTGGTTCCCCAAAACCACGATAATCGGCTGGTCAGGACCGCCGACCTGCGACCAGTTCATAGCCGTTCCACTGAAAATCGCCACCAACTGTTCCTTGGACAGTGACTTCACCGGCACATCGAGATTGGTCAGGACCTTGACTTTGTCCTGGCCGATGACCCAGCTGCGATACACGGATGGGTCCGGGATGGCATAGTTCTCCTTTTTCATCAGTTCCATCCAATCGCCAAAGGCAACCCCGCCGACCGCGCAGTGCACCTTGCCGGCATCGAGATCTTTCAGGGCCTGGACCGGGCCACTGTAGAGGATATTCAACTCGATATTCTGCGTTCTCTTGATGGGAAATTCGATCTTCCGGAAGATATTCTCCGCCGCGGCGGCACCAGTGCCGATGGTCACTTCGTTTGCCCGGACAGAGGCGGCAATCCCCAGAGCACAGGTGGTTGCGAGCAGAACATTCAGAAAAAAACGAGGGATAGATGTGGTCATAATGCATTCTCCAAGGTTCATAGTCAACAAGACAAGCCTGATGGATTATACGCCAAAAAAGAAAAGATAAAAAAATATAAAAAAATGGTTGCCGCGAAAACTGAGGCGCCCCAATACCCCGGGCGGATTGTCCGTCCGGGGTACTGGGGCGCGAAAGAATAAAGAGTGAAGAAAAATCAGAGCTTACTGAGAATGGATTGAGTTTCGGCTATTTCCTCGGCGGTGACGCCCCTGCGCAGCATCTCCATCCGCTGCATGGTGTCGGCAAAGCGGATGCCCTCGGCGGCGCTGATCCACGCAAGCTGCAATCGCTCGGGTCGCAGGCCGATCTTTTCCATCTTCTTGTGGATGCGATCGACCCGTTTTTGGGTCCAATGGTTGGCGTCGATATAGTGGCAGTCGCCGATGTGGCAGCCGCTCACTAAAATCACCGGCGCGCCCTGGCGGAACCCTTCCCAGATGAATTTCTCATCCACCCGGCCGGAGCACATCACCCGGATCAAATGCACATTGGCCGGATACTGCAGGCGGGAGACCCCGGCGTAATCGGCTCCGGCATAGGAGCACCAGTTGCAGGCAAAGGCCAAGATCTTCGCCTCTGACGCGGTCTTGAGCATGGAATCCACCTGGCCCAGAATCTGGGTATCGGTGTAATGATTCATGTTGATGGCGTCGAAATGGCATTCGGCCGAGCAGGTGCCGCAACCGGCACAGGCCGCCGAATTGACCACCGCCGGCTTCTTGGCCTTGACCTCCACCGTAATCGCGTTATAGGGGCAGACCTCGGCGCACCGTCCACAGGACTTGCACTTGTCGGCAATGATCGTGGAGGTGATTGGCTCGGTGGTGATCTCACCTTTATGCATCAGGCGGATGGCGCGCATGGCCGCCGCCGAGGCCTGGGTCACCGATTCCTTGATGTCCTTGGGCCCCTCGGCGCAACCGGCGAAGAAGATACCGCGGGTGGCGGCATCCACCGGCTGCAGCTTGGGATGGGCCTCCAGGTAGAAGCCGTCGGAGGTCAGCTGCAGACCCATGATCTCCTGCAATCGCTGGGTGGACGGGGCAGGTTTCATGCCCTGGGCCAGGACCAGCATGTCGAGTTCATGGAATTCGAGCCTGCGGGTGGCGCCGTTTTCAACCGCCACCCGCAGGCCACCGCTCTCTGTTTCCTCGACCGATCCGGGCAGGCCCCGGATATACTGGGCGCCCAGGCGACGGCTGCGGG
>WRKE01000120.1 GCA_009778235.1 Pseudomonadota bacterium | reverse complement strand
GCAGCGGCATCCTCGGTATACAGCAGGGCATCGGGGGCCTCGCTCAGGTCGGCCTCCTCGACCGGGCCCTCGTAGCCGAATTTCCAGCCTGTTTGTCCCTCATGATACCCCTCGACCCACCAACCATCCATGATGCTGATATTCGGCACGCCGTTCATCGCCGCTTTCATGCCGCTGGTACCGCTGGCCTCGAGCGGCCGTTTGGGGCTGTTGAGCCAGGCATGTACGCCGCTGACCATCAATTTGGCAAGCTGCATATCGTATCCGGGAATGAAGACCAGCTTGCCCAAGCCCTTGCTGCGGATATAGAGCTCTTCCTGATTGTCGAGAATCAGTTTCAGCACCGACTTGCCCGGCTCGTCGGCAGGATGCGCCTTGCCGGCAAAGAGGAAATTGATCGGTCGGTTGAGGGAGATGAGGATATCGGCCAGCCGGCCGATATCGTCGAAAATCAGATCAGCCCGTTTGTACGTGGAAAATCGGCGGGCAAAACCGATGGTGAAAACCCACGGCTGAAGCCATTCGGTTTCGGGAAGGCTGGAGAGATGGTTGGGCGGATCAATCCAGGTCTCGATCATTTGCTCACGGTGGCGCTTGAGCATGGTGTTGACGTAGTCGATCAATTGCCGGTTATCCGTGCGCCAGGCCTCTTGGAGCATGGGGGCCAGGGCGGCCGCATCCTGGCTGGTCAGGGTGCCGAAACAGCTCGGATCGGTGCGCCAGGCTCGCAAAGCGGGCGTCCGGCTGAAACAGGCGGCCCGCTGTTCGCTGATCCAGGTCAGATGATGGACCCCGTTGGTGATCGCCTTGATCTTGTTGGCAAAGGCGGGAAACTGTTTCTTAGTGACATCGCGGTGCAGCCGGCTGACGCTGTTGATGGCCCGGTTGATCCGCATGGCCATGGCGGTGAAGTTGTACTCGTGACTGACTTCGTCGTCATGGGCGAGGATGTTGAGGATGCGCTGAAAGGCCTTGTGGCTGATCGCGGAATAAAGCTCTCGGGAAAAGCGATCATGGCCGGCTTTCACCGGGGTATGGATGGTGTAGACGATCTTGCGCGAGACCCGCTCCGCCGCCGCGAGAATGTCGGTGTCGGCTATCTGGTCGAGCAGAACATCGCCGAAGGTGTCGTGCAGTTCCTGGAGAATGAGGTGCAGGGTAACGGTAATGCCGTGTTGCTCGTTGAGATGGATGGTGCGGGATGTGCAGCCGAGCACATCGAGCAACGGCAGAATGGCGGAGCCCAGCATGCGCCGCTGGTTGGCCTTGATGATGGCTGATTTGGCATTATACAGTTGATGGGCGGATTCCGTGACCCAGGCCGGGGCGTTGGGCAAGCTGTAATCAATCAGAAACTCGGGCACGAACGAGTCGAGTTGGCCGGATATCTCCAGCTTCATCCAGACATGCGCCTTGACCACGGCGGGGTGAAGCTGGCCATTGTAGAAAGGGATTTCGATGATCAGCGGTTCCTCGGGCGCCTCCGGATTCCGGAGTTGGAACAGGGTGGGGGTCGTCTCGGGGGTCCAGCAGGTGGCGTGATCGATTTGTCCGACCTTGGAATCAACGATCTGGGAAAAATATCCTTCCCGATAGAGCAGGCTGATGGCCAGAACCGGAACATGCAAGTCGGCAAAACTCTTCAGGGTATCGCCGGCCAGCACGCCTAAGCCGCCGCTGTAATTCGGGATCTTGCGGGGGCCTTGCAGGTATTTTTGCACCAGCTTGTCGAGGCGTGGATCGGCAACTTCCCTGATTCTGTCGAGTTCCAGCCGGTCTTTGACCGGGTGAAACACATCGGGGTCGGCGCCGATTTCCATGGAAACATAGGTGATGGATTCGCCGTCCGGGCTGGTCAGCCGGTTCCAGATCCGGTCGAAAACCTGCTGGGAAACGCCGAAAAATGTGCCGAAACGGTTGACGCAAACCAACTGCTCAATGCGGACAGAGGCGTCCGAGAGAGGAATATTCATGAAAGTGATATTTTTTTATTTTTGGGCAAAGAGATGAAAAGAACGGTACGGCCAAGAGCGGAAAGACTTTAGATAAGCTGGTGTTCTTTTGCAAGGAAATTAATTTTTCAGGAAAAAATAGTTGTATTTCTCTGGCGGCACTGTAGAATCTCGTTCAAATTTTTCAATTTTCACCGTATGGAGGGAGAGATGAGCAGTAACAAGTTGTTTTACTGTGCCGCATTGGGCTTGCTGATTTTGGGCTTGGGGTTGAGCGGCTGCAGCAAGAAGTCCGAAACTGCGGCACAGGGAGGGACGGAAGGTGCCGGAGCGACGGAATCGCTGGAATCACCGGATACCGGGATCATGGAGGGCAGAACCTCTGGTCCGATGGTGCCGGTTTATTTTGAATTCGACAGTTCTAAGATTGCCGGTGATCAGGTGAAACGCATTGAAACAAATGCTGATTTCCTGAAGAATAATCCGGATATCAACATCAGGATCGAGGGCAATTGCGATCCTCGCGGCACCCAGGAATATAACCTCGCCCTTGGTGAACGTCGGGCGCAGAGTGCTAAAGCCTATCTCCTCAGCCTTGGCGTCAAGGCCAACCGTCTGACCACGATCAGTTTCGGAGAGGAAAAATTGTTGCTGTTCGGTCATGATGAAATATCCTATGCGCAGAACCGCCGGGATGATTTTGTTATTGTAAAATAACATGAATACAGATTGATGGACGACCGGGTCAGGGGGATTGCCCTGCCCGGTTTTTGCTTTTCAGCCCGTCGTATCCTTGATTGAAAAGGAAGGTAGCGGCGGAAAACCCAAACGGATTTATTCTAATAAGGAGTGTGCAGAGTGAAGATCGTAAACACAGTGGCTTGCTGTATGAGTGGTCTGTTGATCGCAGCCTTGGTGATGATCAATGGTCAGGCGCTGGCAGCAGATACGAAAATTGCAGTCATTGACATGAAACAGGTGCTGTCCACTTCCTCTGCCGGCAAGAAAGCAGAAGGCGTTATCAAGCAAAAAATGGATTCGCTGCAGGCATCTCTCAAAGGCGACCAAGACGAACTCATTGCCATGCAGAAGGAAAGCGAGAAAAAAGGCGCTGCCTGGAGCGATAGCGTCAAGCGGGAAAAAATAGCCGCGTTTCAGAAAAAACGTCAAGATTTCGATGACAAGCAAAATAATGCCAATGAGGAGATGAGAAAACTGCGGGAGCAGCAGATCAATCCGGTGATCAAAAAATTGGAGGAAGTGGTGGCCAAACTCGCGGCTGACAACGGCTATGCGATTGTGTTGCCCCGCAATGTGGTCCTGTATGCCACGGACGCGGTTGACATCTCGAACACGGTCATCACCGAGCTGAATAAGGTGATGAAATAATCCAGCGCAATACACAAAATTTGCTCCGGTCCATGGCTGATCAACTGCTGGAGGAACGGCTAGCCCGATGCGCTGATGTCCGGGTTCTGGTCATCGGCGACATCATCATCGACCATTTCCTTTGGGGAGTGGCCAGCCGGATCTCTCCCGAGGCACCGGTACCGGTTGTCAATGTCCAGCGCGAAGAGTTCCTGCTGGGCGGCAGTGCCAACGTCCTGAGAAACATCATTTCTCTCGGAGGCCAAGGGGCCCTGTGTGGGATTGTCGGCGATGATGCCATGGGCAGAAAGGTGGTCGAGCTGGTCGAACAGTTGGGGGTTTCGACCGAAGGACTGGTGGTCGGCATGCGGCCGACCACCGTCAAAACCCGGGTGGTGGCCCAGGGCCAGCAGATTGTCCGTTTCGACCGCGAACAGACAGGTTTTCCCTCCAGGCATTCGCTGGATACGCTTTTGCAGTACCTTGAGCGGAATCTCCACAGCTTTGACGCGGTGGTGGTGTCGGACTACGCCAAAGGGATGGTCAGCGAGCAGTTGCTGGTCCGTCTCCATCAATTGCTGTATACGGTCCGCAATCGCGATCAGCGGCCTTTGCCACTGGTCGTCGATCCTAAACCTTCCAATATTCACTGTTTTGTCGGCGCCACCGTGATCACCCCCAACCATCACGAGGCCATGCGGATCTCCGGTCTTGCGATCGAAGACGAGCGGAGCCTGATGGCCGCTGCCCGCCAAATCCGGGACGACATCGGCTGCGAGGCGGTCCTGATCACCAGGGGTGAGGCCGGTATGGCCCTGTTGCAGGGCGATGACGAACTGATCACCATCCCGACCATGGCCAAAGAGGTCTATGACGTCACCGGGGCCGGCGATACGGTTGCGGCCACCCTGGCGCTTGGGCTGGCGATCGGATGTTCCATGCCTGAGGCGGCTGTGCTGGCCAACCATGCGGCCGGAATTGTGGTCGGCAAGATCGGCACCGCCTGCGTGAGTGCCAATGAATTGCGCGCGGCGATGACCGCGGCGCAGGCCTGATATTTTTTAATTCAATATTTTCCAACAACAACCAGCGGGTGGAACGAGGGTGCGACCGCGAAGCATGACAGGATTTGGCCGCGGCGAAGCCTCGGCAGAGGGCAGGACCTGGGTGG
>WRKE01000119.1 GCA_009778235.1 Pseudomonadota bacterium | reverse complement strand
TGAGGTCGGTGACGAAACTCGGCCATGGACCTTTTTCCAGTTCGTCCAATAGAGGCGTTTCATGCTTTGCCATCAGTGTTCCTCCTAGAGATTATGTGGTTGAAAAAAACCTGTCGATTCAGTTAGCCCAAAAAAAGCTCGTCAATACAGGTAAAAACGCGGGAACCCATATTGAACGGTCATTCAAAAGGCGAGCATAAACGCCCGGCCCTCCTTTGTCAACAAAAAATCTAACCCACTGTCGCACCATGCAAAACAGAAAAAAATTGGCTGGTTATTCACCCGATTCGCGCCTGTTTCAGCATGCTTTGCTCAAGGGGATTCACCTCCTCTGGCGCCGTCCTGCCCGCGATGAGGTCCAGCAGGCGGGTCGCCAGAATCTTGCCCAACTGCACGCCTTCCTGATCAAACGAATTGATGTTCCAGCAGAACCCCTGAAACGCGATCCGGTGCTCGTATATCGCCAGCAAGGCACCCATGACAGAGGGCGTCAGCCGATCGGCGATCAGCACCGAATTGGGCCGGTTCCCAGGAAAACACCGGGCCGGATTGTCGTTGTGCCTACCCAAGGCCAGCGCCAGAGACTGGGCCAGCATATTGGCAACCAATTTCTGCTGCGAGCCGGTCCCTTCCACCTCTAAGTCAAGCCCGTACTGGCTTTGTCGAAAACCGATGAACTCGGCGGGAACGACCTCGGTTCCCTGGTGGATCAGTTGATAGAAGGCGTGCTGGCCATTGGTCCCCGGTTCCCCCCAGACCACGGGCCCGGTTTGCCAGGCGACTGCCTTGCCTTGCCGGGTGATTGACTTGCCGTTGCTTTCCATGTCGCACTGTTGCAGATGGGCGGGGAACCGGGACAACGCCTGGCTATAGGGCAGCACCGCCACCGTGCCATGGCCGAGGAAGTTGTGATTCCAGATACCCAGCAGGGCCAGGAGCAGAGGAATGTTGGCCCGGATATCCGGCTCCATCGCCGCCCGGTCGACCTCATGCGCACCCCGCAGGATTTCCATGGCGGCCTCGAAGCCCAAGACAAAGCCCAGGGTGACGAGCCCCACCATGGAGGTGGCCGAATAGCGGCCACCGATGTAATCCTCCATATAAAATGACCGCAGATACTTGGTGGGATCATCCATGGGGCTGCCCTCGCCGGTCACCGCCACCACATGGAGCGCCGGATCGATTCCCTCCTGGACGAGCCTGGTGCGGATCAACTGCTCGTTGGTCAAGGTCTCCAGGGTGGAGCCGCTTTTGGACACCACATTAAAAAGAGTGCGCGACAGATCGAGCCCGGACAGCACCCCGGCCACGTCGTCGGGATCGACATTGGCGATAAACCGGGCACGACGGCCGGGCAGCGCGTAGGACTGCAACGCCAGGTAAAGCGCCCTCGGCCCCAGATCAGAACCGCCGATGCCCACCTGCACCATGGTGGTGAAGGGCTTTCCCTCGGCATTGACGATGGCGCCGCCGGCGAGCTGATCAAGAAAAGTCCGCAGTTTCTCAAGCTCCCGCCGCGCCTTGGCGCTGGCTGCCGGCGCTATTGGGGAATCAGCGAACACATCGCGGCAGGCGGTATGCAGGACCTGGCGATTCTCACAGGCATGGCCTTCAATGCGATTCAGCACCTCCCCCTGTCGCATCGCCTGGTAGGCGGCGATCAGCCCGGCCTGGTTGGCCAGCTCCTGCAGCGCATCCACCACCTCGGGCGTGACCCGCTGGGTCGCGTAGAGGAGGTCAAAACCGCAAAACGACGCCTTCATCTCGCTGATCCGCTGGGCGGTCAGTCCGCCGGGGGTGGTCAGATCATGGGGCCGGCGCGCCAGGGCCGCCAGTTTTCCTACGGCCGCGTGTACCGAAAAATCCTGGAACTGCATACCTGTCTCCTTGTCATGCGACGGTCACTGTCGGGCCAGCTCTTTGAGCCGGGAGATGACCGCCTGATAATTCTCCTGCCCGTAAATCGCTGAACCGGCAACAAATATGTTCGCCCCGGCGGCAGCCGCCCGGGCGATGGTCGCCGGGCTGATGCCGCCGTCCATCTCGATTCCGGCCCCTGGGTTCACCCGATCCAGCATTTGCCGCAGCTTTCCGGTCTTCTCCAGCGAGGATTCAATGAACGACTGGCCGCCGAAGCCGGGGTTGACGCTCATGAGCATCACCAGGTCGACCTCGGCGAGCACATACTCGAGGGTGGCGAGAGAGGTGGCCGGGTTGAGCACCGCGCCCGCCTTTTTGCCCCGTTCCTTGATCGCGGCCAGGGTACGGTGGAGATGGGTACAAACCTCGACATGCACGGTCACCCAATCGGCGCCGGCATCGATGAAATCGTGGAGGTAACGATCGGGGTCGGTGATCATGAGGTGCACATCGATTGGCAGCCGGGTGACCGCCCGGACCGCCCGGACCACCAAGGGACCGATGGTGATGTTGGGCACGAAATGACCATCCATGACATCCACATGGATCACATCCGCCCCTGCCGCTTCCACTGCCCTGACCTCCTCACCGAGCCGGGAGAAATCGGCGGAAAGGATAGAGGGCGCAATCATGAGTGATCGCATAGTGTTGCTCACAGAAATGAAATATAGAAAGGTTCGCCGCAATGAGCGTTGAGTTGCACAGCAACAAATAATACCAGATCATCCGGGAAAAAACCGGTTATTTACATCAGGGGAGTTTTGGGGGTGTTAATCGTTGCGGACACGCTCATACTGCTGGCCCGGGACCTGGCGGATCAGCCCCTTCAGCTCCAGGGTCAGCAGCAGGGCTTGCAGTTCGGACCCGGCTAGCCCGGAAGCCCGAGCCAGGGCATCAATGTCGAGGGGATACACCTCCATGACCATCAGGAGCCTGTGCTCCAGTTCGGTCAGCATGGGCGGTGGGCAGACAGGGGAGGCGGCACCAGCGTTTTTCCCGCCCCAGGAGAGCGCCTCCAGCACATCGGCCGCATTCGCCACCAGGTGGGCACCCTGCTGGATCAACCGGTGGGCTCCGGCGCTTTTGGGCGAGTCGACCCGGCCTGGAACGGCGAAAACCTCACGCCCCTGGTCAAGGGCCAGGCGAGAGGTGATGAGCGAGCCCGATTTCTCGGTGGCCTCCACCACCACCACCGCCTGCGCCAGGCCACTGATGATCCGGTTTCGGGCCGGAAACCGGAAGGCTTCCGGCGGGGTTCCCAGCGGATATTCGCTGAGCACCAATCCCTGGGCCGCGATGCCTTCAAGCAGCTCGGCATGGGTGCGGGGATAGATCACATCGATGCCGCAGCCAAGGACCGCGATGGTCCCGCCGCCGCCTGTCAGGGCTCCGCGATGGGCAGCGGCATCAATGCCGTAGGCGGCGCCAGAAACAATGGTCACTCCACAAGCCGCCAGATCGGCGGCCAGGCGGGTGGCGACCCGGCGGCCATAGTCGGTGGCGGCCCGGGAGCCGATCACGGCCACGGCCGGCTGGTCCAACCAAGCAAGAGACCCACGGCAGTAAAGCAGAACAGGGCAATCGGGGATATCACGCAGGACAGCGGGGAAAGCGGAACAATCGGGGGTAAGGAGGGTGATATTGAGCCGATCAAGGCGACTCAGTTCGTCACGGGCGCGCTGCCGGGCAGCAGCCACCTGGTGGCGGTCGCCCAGCATCTTGGCCAACTGGGGGCCGATACCAGGCCGCGACTGGAGATCGGACGGATTGTTCAAAACCGCGGCCGGCGACCCGAACCAGCCCACCAAGCGGCTGATCAGGGTACAACCCAGGCCGGGAAGCAGCGAGAGAGCCAGCCAATCTTCGACCGCTTGCGGGTGAGACAAGGAAACTAGTCGCTCATAAAGGCCAGCAGATCCTGGCTTCGCGCCGGGTGCCGCAGCTTTTTCAGGGCCTGGGCCTCGATCTGGCGAATGCGCTCCCTGGTCACCGAAAAGCATTGGCCAACCTCTTCCAAGGTATGATCGCAGCCGATTTCAATGCCATACCGCATCCGCAACACCTTTTCCTCACGGGGGGTCAACGAGCCCATCACCTTGCACAGGCAATGTTTGAGGCTTGCGGTGATCGAATAATCCTGGGGATCGGGGTGGGCATGATTCTCAATGAAATCACTGAGCAGGGTATCCTCTTCGTCGTTGACCGGGGAGTCAAGCGAAATGGCGTCCTTGGCCGTTTTCAGCGCGATCTGCACCTTCTCGACATCGGTCCCCAGCTGCTCCGCCATCTCTTCCGGCGTCGGCTCACGGCTTTCAATGCGATGAAAGTCCTTGGCGAAACGCAGCAGACGATTGATGGTCTCGATCATATGCACCGGCAGGCGGATGGTCCTCCCCTGATCGGCTATGCCTCGGGTCACTGCCTGGCGGATCCACCAGGTGGCATAGGTAGAAAATTTGTAGCCCCGCTTGTAATCATATTTCTCGACCGCCTTCATCAGGCCGATATTACCCTCCTGGATCAGGTCGGGCAACTGCATGCCGCGGTTCATGAATTTCTTGGAAAC
>WRKE01000118.1 GCA_009778235.1 Pseudomonadota bacterium | reverse complement strand
ACCCTGTTCGTGAACACCTCCTACAGCGAGCGCTTCGACGGCGACGGCTACGCCTATAACGGTAAAATCGGACTCAGGGTGAATTGGTAAGGAGGCTGTCGCCGGTCCCGGGAATAAGACCTTATCGGGTCATTTTCCCCCTGCGGCACCTGTCCGCCTGTTGTCCCCGCCTGTGGCGCGGCGGCAGACGGGGACAGGTGCAACAGGCAGAGACAGGCACATCTCCTCTCTCAAGTTTCGCTGTGCAAATCACGGTTCGCTTGATGGGGAAATGGAATAAGTTTTAAAAAGAACAAAGAGTTACCAGTATTATATATACTTCTTTTTCATCGAGTTTGTTCGCAAGGTCTCCGTTGAAAAAGCATTCGCGGCGTACTTCTGGACATTTTTTCCAGAAGCGGGGACGAGCCAAAGGGCAGCAGAATATGCGCTGGCCCTTGGCGTTTCTGCCTACATCTTGTGTTGGAATAGGTGTCGGCTGGCCAGGGTTAACAGGATGGCGAAGACCAGGGCCGCACTGCCCAGGAGCACGTTGTAGTATACCGGCGCAATCAGGGCGATGCGGATCATCAAGGTTGACAGGGCATAGCCGGAGTTGCGGAAGATCATTTTCGCCGAGGGATGAAAGCACTGGGAAACCAAGACGACGAAGATATCGGTGAGAATCAGTAGGGTATAGAACCCGTGGAGAAAATCCGGGTGCTCGATCCCCCGCATGGTCTGGCAGAGCGAGTAGCTGCCCATGCCGATAAAGGAACCCAGCAGCAGCAGAGAAATCGCCTTTTTGGAGGCAACAAAGCCGAACAGGTCGGTCTGGCGGCTGTCCTCCCTGCTCTGCTTTTGGACCTGGTAATAGAGGCCGAGCAGGGCGAAGATCAATAGGGCGCCGAAGCCGTTGGCCAGGATGTGCAGGATCTTGTCGACATTGCCCTCGTAGATCAGCGGCTCGGAGAAATGGGACAGTTCTTTGAAGGCGTTGCGGATCAGGACCAGGGACAGGATCTCGAACTGTTTGCCGAGCGCTCGGGAAAAGGAGCAGGGCAGAACAAAAATCAGGCTGATGACCTCGAGCACCAGGATGACGGTAAAGGCGGCATGGACCGCATAAAAGTGGTTAACCGGCAGGATCACGGCCAATCCGGGCGGCAGAAGCCCCAGGCGGTTCAGCTCGATGACGCCCAGGCTGCAGATGAACAGGAAGACCAGGGCCACGGAGATCTTGCGGTACAGACGTTCGTGGACGTAGAAGTTCTGGAGGGGATCGAAAATATAGGTGATCCGGGCAAACAGGGTGTCCATGGCGCAGGTTCCTATGGCAAGGGGACAAGATCAGAGACAAGACGGAAGGCCAACCACTTACCCCGTCCTTGCCGGGCGTGCAAGTGAAATCCGATGATATTGAGAATTTTTGTCAATAAGAGCGACGGTTGTCCAAAAAGGGCCGCCGGCCGTTGTTCGAATCTGCATTGCCCAGCTCCTTGAGCCATGGGGCGGTTTACCGCGGGTTCAGCGGGGCTGAAAGAACCGGAGCCGATTGGCGTTGGTGACCACGGTCACCGAGGAGAGGGCCATGGCGGCGCTGGCAAACATCGGCGGCAGCAGCCAGCCGGTGAAGGGGTAGAACAGCCCGGCGGCCAGGGGAATGCCGACCAGGTTGTAGATGAAAGCGCCAAACAGGTTTTGCCTGATGTTGCGGATGGTGGCCGCTGAGATGGCAATGGCGTCGGCCACCAGCAGCAGCGAGTCACCGGTGAGGGTGATGTCAGCATGCTCGATGGCCACGTCGGTGCCGCTGCCGATGGCAAAACCGGTATCGGCCTGGGCCAGCGCCGGGGCATCGTTGACCCCGTCACCCACCATACCGACCTTGGCGCCTTGTTGCTGGAGGGTTTTGATCACCTCCAGCTTCTGTTCCGGCAGAATTTCACTGTGCACTCGGTCGATCCCCACTTCCCGGGCCATGGCTTCAGCGGTGGCCAGGCAATCGCCGCTGCACATCACTACCTCAATCCCCATGTCCTTAAGCCGCTTGACCGCGGCCGCCGAATCCTGCCGCACCGGATCCTTGAGGATCAAAAGGCCCATCACCTCCATGCCCCTGGCCAGCCAAACCGGGGTGCCGCCCTGGGTGGCCTGACGGTCGGCTTCGGCGCTCAGCGAGGCGGGCAGTTCGAGTCCTTCCTCGATCAGGAAATGACGGTTGCCGAGCAGATAGGTGGTGTCATCGTATTCTGCCTTAACCCCCCGGCCAGCTATGGCGACAAAATTTTCAAACCGGATCAGGGCCTCGCCCTGTTCGAGATAGGCATTTAATATCGCCTCGGCCAGGGGATGCTCGGAGCTGCTCTCCAGGCTGGCGGCCCATCGCAGCACCTCGTGCCGCTTACTGCCCGTTGCCGGAAAGATGTCGGTCACCGCCGGCCTTCCTTGCGTGAGGGTACCGGTCTTGTCCACCACCATGTGGGTCAGGGTGGCGGCGGTTTGCAGGGCGTCGGAGTTGCGGATCAGGACGTTGCCTTGGGCGGCTCTACTGGTGCCGACCATGATGGCGATTGGTGTCGCCAGTCCCAGGGCGCAGGGGCAGGCGATGACCAGCACGGCGATGGCGGCGGTCAGTCCATGCGCCAGGCGGAATTCGGTGGCCAGTCCCAGCCAGGCAGCGAAACTGATCAGGCTGATGGTGATGACTACCGGCACGAACACCCCGGCGATCCGGTCGGCCAGACGGCCGATGGGCGGTTTGCTCATCTGGGCGGTCTTGACCATGGTGATGATCCGGGCCAAGGTGGTGTCCTCGCCCAAGCGGGTTACCTTGAGGACCATTGCGCCGGACCGGTTCATGGTGCCGCCGGTGACCGGATCGCCGATGTCGCGGACCACGGCCAGGGGCTCGCCGGTGAGCATCGACTCGTCGATGGTGGTCTTCCCTTCGACGATCTCGCCGTCGATGGGAACCTGTTCCCCAGGCTTGACCCGTACCCGGTCGTCAAGGCGGAGCAGCGATACCGGCATCTCCACCTGGCCGGCGGGTCGGAGAACCGTGGCGGTGCGGGCCTTGAGCCCGACCAGGGCGCCGATGGCCTCGCTGGTGGTCCGCTTGGCCCTGGTTTCCAAGACATGGCCCAGTTGCAGAAAGGCCAGGATCATCACCGAGGCATCGAGATAGAGGTTGTCACCGGCGCCGGGGATGAAGTGGGGATCAATGATCACCACCAGCGACGACAGCCAGGCCGCCCCGGCGCCCAGGGCGACCAGGGTGTCCATGTTGGCCGCACCAAAGCGGGCCTGCTTCCAGGCGCCGACGAAGTAGTTGCGGCCGCTGTAGATCATGGTGAGCAGACAGATAAAGGCGGCGCCGGCCCAGAACAGGCGGTTGTGCTGGGGATGGGGAAACCAGCCGGCCATGTGCCCGGCCATGATGGTAAACCCGACCAGCCCGGCCCAGAAGGCCCGCCACCAGGAGCGTCGGATCTCCATCCGAGTTGCCTCTGCCTGCTGGATGCCGGGATCGGCAAAGGACTCGGCCAGCTCGGCCCGGAAGCCGAGATCGGCCAGCCGGAGCAGTAGGTCTGCCGGATGCTGGCCGGTGGCAACCCGCAATCGCTGGTGCTCGACCGCGATAACGGCTCCAGGATCCCGAGCCTGGATGATATCGCGGATCTGCGCAAGATCATCTGGTTCCGGCCAGGGATCAAGGATGAGCAGGTATGCGTCGGGCTGGGGGGAGCGTTGCTGCAGGGAAGCGCCGTAGCCCTGGTCGAGGATCGCCTGGACCGCCGCCGCCTGCGAGCCGCCCCGCACCTGGGCCTTTTTTTCGATCAGGTTGACCGCCGCCTCCTTGACCCCTGGTACGGCGAGCAGGGCGGTCTCCACCCGCTTAACGCAACTGGCGCAGTGCATACCCAGGATGTCGATGGCATAGTCATCGGCCATGGCGGGATGCGGCCCATCAAGGCGCGATGCCTGGTAGCCGGCGCGGACGATGGCCCGGACAATCTGGTCCGGATCGCCCCCTTCGACCGTGGCGCTGGCGGCCACCAGGTTAACCGCCACGGCCCGGACCCCGTCCACGGTGTGGATGGCCGCCTCGACCCGACTGATGCAACTGGCGCAGTGCATGTCATCCACCTTAAGCGTAAAGCTGGCGGTGGGCGCGGCAACAAAGCCGAACAGGTCGGTCTGGCGGCTGTCCTCCCTGCTCTGCTTTTGGACCTGGTAATAGAGGCCGAGCAGGGCGAAGATCAGCAGGGCGCCGAAGCCGTTGGCCAGGATGTGCAGGATCTTGTCGACATTGCCCTCGTAGATCAGCGGCTCGGAGAAATGGGGCAGTTCCTTGAAGGCGTTGCGGATCAGGACCAGGGACAGGATCTCGAACTGTTTGCCGAGCGCTCGGGAAAAGGAGCAGGGTAGAACAAAGATCAGGCTGATGACCTCGAGCACCAGGATGACAGTAAAGGCGGCATG
>WRKE01000117.1 GCA_009778235.1 Pseudomonadota bacterium | reverse complement strand
TTATCGCGGCGAGGTGGCGGGCGCTCCGGGGTCGGTTCTCGGGGGCACGTAGGCGCCGCCGCCCGCGGCGGGACGGGGTGCGGCATTGCCGTCAACCGTCCGCAACTCGGCCTCGATCCGGGCCAGGTTCTTCTGTACCCGGTCGGTCAATCCCGATTGGGGATATTTCACCAGGACGCTTTGCAGCAGATCGCGCGCGCCCAAGAGCAGTTTGCGTTTTTCCTCTGAATCGCGGTTGTTGCTGGCGCGGACAAACAGTTCAGCCGCCTTCTGGCGCAGATCCTGGGCCGCGAGCTTGGAGGCCTCCTCGAGCTGGGGGCGGGCCTTGGCTTCATAGCTGGTTCGTTGCAGCCGATTGAAACGCTCGATCGCCTTGTCGTATTCCCTGGTTTGGAGAAAGGCCAGGCCCCGATCGTACTCCTCCTGGAGGTTTTTGTCATTGCCGGCCATCACCGGCCCGCCGCCGATTACCGGCACGGTGCTCGTTCTCGACGGATCCTCGGGCAGTTGGCCTCCCGGGAGCTGGGATTGCGACCCAATCCGCTCGCCGACCTGGACTTCGATCCGGGCGACGCCCTGATTGATAAAATTATCGGCCTGTTGTTTGGTTGATTTTTTGATCAGGTTAACATTGGGCGTCAGCATCGAGGCCGGATAGACCTGCAAGAATTTATCGGCCCGCTCGGTCACGTTATAGCTGTCCCGCTTGGGCACATAGGCCAGGTAATTCTTAAGCAAAGAACAATATTCCTTCATCTCAGCCGGGGGGATAGTGCTCGCCGGCATCAGGGCGGCAAGCTGCAGTCCGGCCCACTCGTCTTTTTGCGCCCCTTTTTCGATGGAGAGCCGGATCAATTCCTCATAATTTTTCCGGGCCTCGCCATAGGCCTCCATGCCAAAATCCAGATCAGCAACGCTTTGCAAGACCGCAAGCCGCAACTCGTCCTGAGCCGGCTGTTGCCGCATCTGAGCAAGCAGCTCGCTCAGCACCTTGAGCGCCTCGGCCTCCTGATGGTTCTTCAACAGCGCCTGGCCGTAGAGAAAGGTTGTTTCAAGCGCGGGCATCTGGCCGGAGGCCATGTTCTGGGCGTAGAGATTGATGACCTGACTGTAGGCGCCGCTGTCGAACGCGGCCTTAATCTGAGGATCAGCCGGGGTGGCGACCGAGGACTGGGCAATGCTTTGCAGCTCGGCCAAAAATTTGCCGCACCCGCTTTCAAGATAGTCGATATCCTGCTGGTTGAGCTGCAACAGGGAGTTGCCGGCCAGCAACTGGGCAGCCTCAATCCGAGTTTCCTGCTGCAACTGTTTCTGGAGCCCATTGTATTCGAGCAGGATGTGCTGGAGATTGGAGCGGCACTCGTCGATCCTGTTCAATTTCTCCTGGGGCAGGTTCATGGCCGCGGTCTTGCGCTCGACCTCCCGCCACTCCTCCACCCGTTGCTCATAGACGCGGATGCGGCCATTGATGGAACTCATCACCGGCATCATCACGTCCCGCCGTACCACCTCGGTCCGGGGCACCTCTTTTTTTTGCTGGATCGCGGCTTCACGTCTGGACCGGCCATCGGCCGGATCGATCATGCCGCTGTCAAAGGCGCAGCCCGAAAGGAACAGGCCGCCCAGACAGAAGAAAAGCACCAGCAGTCGACAGAACGAAAAAAATCTTGAAGGCACCATGGGTGTTGTCCGTTGAAGGAGGGTCGAAGGTAATACAACCAGAAGGGGATTTTTGTTGTTCTGGAACCCGGCATGTCCGACTGCGCAGCCCATGTTGACGTTGCTTAAGATGGCTGGCGTCACTCGGATCGACCGCGGACAACACTGGCATCCGCGGGCTCTTTTCCCTTTTGCCGTCGGATTGATTGTCTCTGTGGGTAGAGGAATAAAAAATAACTCGGCAGGCAAAATAGCAAATTAGCCGGTGCCAAACAATCGCTTTCTCCATCTGAGTGAAAAAACATCTCTTCGGGGCAGTGATCGGGCCTTGCCCCCAAGAGATGTTCAGCGATTTTTCCAGTAGGGGAGAAACAATCGTTCGGGTTCAAATCGACCGCTGGCCCCTATCGCGCCGAAGCAGAGGCTGGCCGGCAGGCCTGGAGGCGTGGTCTGGCGCAGACCGGCGCCACCGGTCATCGCCCCGCCCTGGGAGGGGGCCACCGGCATGAACACCTGCTTCACCTCGGGGTATTGTGGGGACAGACCGTTGAAGCTCAAATCCACTGGGTCGAGCCGGTCGGCGATTTTCTCAGCATCGATCAGGGCCTGGGCGATGGCGCTCCAGGCTGGAAGCGCGCCTTGGGCACCGCTGACCCTAAATCCGCGCCTCACCATGGAGGCATTGTTGTCGAAGCCTGCGTACACGCCCACCGTATAGCCGCCCTCAAGACTGATCCCCGACTGATCAGGCGCCAGAATGGGGACATAGCCGACAAAGGCGGTATTGCGGTAGTCGTTGGCTGTCCCTGTTTTACCCATCAACGGATAGGGCTGGTTCAGCTTGGTCAGGATCTTGTTCCGGTCGGGATCGTCGCTCCGGAGCCGGACATGCTCCAAGGCGTACCGGCCTGTTCCGTAGGGAATGACATTCTGGAGGATGTTGCTGACCGCGGCCGCGCTCTTGGGATCAAACACCCTGGTTTTGTAGACCTGGCGGGAATAAACCACCTGCCCATCCGGGGTTTCGATCCGGTCGATGATGGCGGCACCGTCGGGATCGACCCGGCCATCCAGCTCAGATTGGGCCAGGGTCGAGGCATCGGCGGCATTATGGCGATTGCCGGTGATCATGGTCTCGTAGGTGCGGGTGAGCTCGGACAAGGACACCACGTTGGAGCCGAGCGGCAGCGACAGCACCGGCTCGAACCTGCTGTTGATGCCGCATTCATGGGCCAGCTGCACCAGATACTGCAAGCCGAGCATCACTCTGAAATCACTAATTTCCTTGAGCACATCCAGCGAATAGAGCTTATCCGGGCTCAGCTTGTCCCGCTCTATCCTAAGCATACTGTCCACCTGCTGAACAGTCGAGGCCGACACCATGCCCTCGAGCTGGACCTGGTCCAGCCAGAAACTCTCGAACTGTCTGGACCCGTTCAATTGATCAACCACCTCATGCACGCTCAATGGAGTCCAGTTGTCAGGCAGATCCGGCCGCAGGGTAAAAATGACCCGGTCGGACCTGTCCCGGACCAAGCGGCCCATTGAAGACGGCGGCAACAATGCGCCGGAATCGCCAAATGGCGCATCCTGATCCAATGGCCGCAGCGAATGGACGCCAAATGCCTGACGATAGGCGGCCAGGTCGGCAATCAGCGAGCGCAACTGCTGGAAATCATCGTATCGCATCCGGGTCAGTTGGTCGTACTCCTCAGCGCGATTGTCGAAAACTAAATCGGG
This sequence comes from Pseudomonadota bacterium, assembly GCA_009778235.1. Taxonomy (GTDB): domain Bacteria; phylum Desulfobacterota; class Desulfobulbia; order Desulfobulbales; family Desulfobulbaceae; genus Desulfobulbus. The sequence goes on along the minus strand of WRKE01000117.1, from coordinate 1,062 downwards.
CTGCATAGCCCGCACCGCGTTGCCAAAGGCGGCATAATCAAGATGCTGGCGGGAAAGCTGAATGCCGAAGTGATCCCGCATCCGTTCCCGGTAGTGCTGATAGGTCTCTGTTCTCCCGTCTTCGTCGATCCGCGGGGCCATGTCCAGCTTGGCGGCCAGCTCACTGATCATTGGCGGCGTCAGGTGGTCGGTCAGGTGGTAGAGCAGCCACACCGCGGCGACGTTTTCCGAGGTGACGCCGGCCCAGCTCAACGATACCGAGCTAAAGGGACTCGTATGATCGGGTTGCGGCGCATACGGCCGGTTCATAAATACAAAAGTGTCCCGGCTGTTGCTGATCATATCCACCGGGCTCCAGCCCAGCTGCAGGGCCGCGGCAAAGAGAAAAATTTTGAAGGTCGAACCCATCAACCGCTTGGCCGTGGTGGCCCGGTTGAAATTGAGATTGGACATGCCACCGCTCATGGCGCGGATCGCCCCCTGCTGGAGGACAAAGGCACCACCTTCGACCTGCGGATAGCGCTCCAGATCAAGCAGCACCCTGCCCTGTCCGTCCTGTCCCCGGACCGCGACATACACCTTGTCCCCGGCCTGCAGCTGGTGCAGCAGGGCCTTGCGATCCGCAGGCGTTGCGGCCCCCGCGCCGCGGCTGAACCTGGCATAGGCGTCCGCCATCCGGGTCAATCCGGCTCCATCGATGCTCCCTTCGGCGCGGCCGTCATCGAAAAGCACGCGCACCTCCGCCCCCTGGTCGCGGGATTCCGAGGTCTCCTTGATCACGCCGAACACGAAATTTCCCGGCAGCCGCTCCTCGTCACCCTGGTATTCCAGGGCCTGATACTCTTCCTGCACCATCGTCCGCTCATAGCCGCGCAGGCGCACATCGAGCTGGGAGAGGTGGCGGCGCAGGCCTTCAATAGTCTTCCGCTGGATCGGATGGTCAAGGGTGGTGATGATCTTAGCACCCGAGGTGGCGATGTTGGCAATACCGTTTTGCTCTAAGATATCGGCTATGAACGGGGTGCTCAAACCTTCCCGGACCAGGTCCATGGCCGTATTTTG
>WRKE01000116.1 GCA_009778235.1 Pseudomonadota bacterium | reverse complement strand
TATCCGTTCACAACGAGTTCCCGGAGGGAAGAACATGACGCTGACCAAGGCTGATCTGGTACAACAGGTGTACAAGACCCATCCTAACCTGACCAAATCGCAATCCACGGATTCGGTTGAAACCTTCCTGTCTCTTTCCAAATCTTCGCTGATCACCGGTGAAGACCTCCTGTTGAGCGGATTCGGCAAATTCAACATCAAGGACAAAAAATCCCGGCGGGGCCGTAATCCTCAAACCGGCAGCGAACTGACCTTGGACGCACGCCGGGTGGTCACCTTCAAACCTTCGGGAATATTACGCTCCCGGATCAATAATTCCAAGTAGTCACATCTCCCGATTGAGTTGACCTCATCAAGGCGCCCGCACTGTGCTGGCGCCTTTTTATTTTTTTAGTCGTCCGGCACGATCTTGCCCGTAGCCGGTCCGAATCTTTCGTGTTTGTTGCTGTGTGCTCCGATGCCTCTTGAACCCGCCTCTTTTCGTACCCTCAAGCATGAGGGCATCGAATGCCCCGACCCGTTTCTTCAATCTCTTGCCGATGCTCAAGTTGAATCAACGCTCATCGACCGCCTCCGCCAATTCGGCCAAACAACCCCTCTGCTGGTGTGGGAAGATCAGCCGGACCACTACCTGCTGCTGGCGGATTACCCCCTGCAGCAAGCCCTAGCACTGCTGAAAATTGAATGGGTTCTCTGCCGAATCCTCCCCCCCAACACCCCGGCGCATCTCCGCTTTTCCCTGCAAATTCTCCACCAACAGGCCGCGCATGCCCAACCGAGCCCGATCGTGTACGCGCATCTGCTCCGCCAGGCCAGCCAACAGTTGGACAAAAACGAATTGCTCTTGCTGCTGCCCTTGATGGGCTGCAAGCCGCACCATTACGTGGTTGAAGAGCATACCAACCTACTCGACCTGGCGCCAGCCGCTATTGGCGCCATCCATCAGGGGATTCTCGCCCCGAAAACCGGCAAGCTGCTCAAGCAACTCGCCCATGCCGACCAGGAGGCTTTAATCGGTTTGCTGGCAACCTACCGCCCCGGAGGCTCAAAACAGCTCAAGCTGGTTGAATTAGTGATTGAGCTCTGCCTACGGCACAACCGCTCAGTCGACCAACTGCTGGGAGAATGGCAGCGCAGGGAGCATCAACAGGACAACCCGCCGCAGCAACTCCAGAAACTGCTTCAGGATCTGGCCGCCATGACCTGGCCGGAACGAACGAAAACGGAGAAACGCTTTCAAGGCTTCGTCGACAGCCTGTCCTTGCCGGAAGGGGTGGCGGTGGTGCCAAGCACTTCCTTTGAAGACGAAAGCGTCGAACTGCGCCTGCGCTTTGCCGACAGCAACATCCTGCAGGATAAGTGGGAGGGGATCAGAACGCTTCTGCAATCATGACAATGACCAGAAATTCAAGTCAGGGCCCTGACCAGGATATCCTTGCCGAGCAGTTGGACCAAGACATCTCGTAAAGCCGGGGCATGTGCCCGGCCATCTAAAAACCGGTAGCCCTGCACCAAGGGTGTGCCGCTGTCGCCGATGATCAGCGGCGCATACAACAAGACCACCTCGTCAACCAAACCCTGGCCATAAAAGGCGCCATGCACCCGGGCACCTCCTTCAACCAGCAGTGAAGTGATATTGCGGCCGCCCAACAGGGAAAGCGTGGCTGGCAGCGCAACCCGGCCCTCGGCATCGGCTGAAACGCGGCAGATCTTAGCCCCCATATCCAGCAGACGGGTTTCCCGTTCCCGGGACGCATCCTCGCCACAAACAATCCAGGTTTCGCTCGCTGAAGACTGGTGCAGCATCCGTGCTGCCGGCGGCAGCCGCAAGCCGGTATCAAGGACAATACGAAGCGGATCGCGGATCTCTGCCGCCCCTTCAAGCCGGGTGGTCAGACTGGGATCATCGATGATCGCGGTCTCCACCCCAACCAGAATGGCATCGACCCGATTGCGCAACTGATGCACATATCGCCCTGCTTCGAGCCCGGTGATTGCCTCCCCTTGCCGCTGCCGGAAGGTGATTTTGCCGTCAAGACTCAGCCCTGCCTTCATCAGCACCCAAGGCAGTCCGGTGGTGCTGTGCTTGATAAAGGGATAGTTCAGCGCCTGGCACTGCTGGTCAAGTATCCCGCTGTCCACCTCGATGCCCCGCGATGTCAGATACTGGGCTCCGCCACCCGCCACCCGGGGATTGGGGTCAGCCATGCCGATCACCACCCTGGTTATGCCGCTCTGCAGGATAGCCTCGGTACAGGGCGGGGTGCGGCCGGTATGGTTGCAGGGCTCCAGGGTCACGTAGAGCGTGGCCCCCGCGGCGTTGATCCCGGCATCCATCAGCGCATTGACCTCGGCATGGGGGGTTCCAGCCTTTTTATGGTAGCCGCGGCCGACCACCACCCCATCCTTAACGATCACCGCGCCGACCGCAGGATTTGGCGAGGTGCGCCCCAAGCCTTTGCGGGCCTCGTTCAGGGCCAATTCCATATAATGGGTATGTTCGTTTTCCATGGGTCGGCCAGCTTTTAGTATTTTCCCTTCTCGCCGAGGAATAGCTTCAACTCGTCCATGAATTCGTTAACATCCCTGAATTGCCGATACACCGAGGCAAAACGGACATAGGCCACTTCATCCAAGGCCGGCAGGGCCTCCATCACCCATTCGCCGATCTGGCTGGTGGAAATTTCCTTGCCGCCGTAGTCTTGGAGCTTTTGTTCGATGGCATCGACAAAGGCATCGATGTCGGTCATGCTGACCGCCAGTTTCTCGCACGCCTTTTCCAAACCGGCAACAATCTTGCTCCGTTCCCAGGATTCCCGACGGCCATCTTTTTTGATGAGCATGGGCAAGGTCAATTCGATCCGCTCAAAGGTGGTGAATCGCCGGCTGCAGGTATCGCACTCCCGACGGCGGCGGGTAATGGTCTTGTCTTTGTTGATCCGGGAATCGACCACCCGGCTATCCAATTGACCGCAATAGGGACATTTCATGACATACCCCGCGCTATGCGCCCCGGGAGAATGGATGCGTTGCCATAAAAAAACCGGCAGCTTTCGCAAAAAAGCGTGCCGGTTCGGACTGTTGCTCGGACAAGTAAATAAAAAAAATTACCTACCCCATCATTTTGATCCTGCGGAGATGACGGCCACCGGCGAATTCGGTGGTCAACCAGATTGTGACCACCTCCTGGGCAAGGGCACTCCCCAATATCCTGCCACCCAGACACAGCACATTGGCATCGTTATGCTCTCTGCTCATGCGGGCGGTGAAGGATTCGTGGCACATGGCCGCCCGGATGTGTCGGTATCTGTTGGCAGCGATCGACATGCCGATTCCGGTGCCGCAGATTAAAATGCCTCGTTGGCAGCGGCCTTCGCCAATGGCCGCACAGACTAACGCGGCGAAATCGGGATAATCGACCGACTCATTCGTATGACAGCCCAGATCGACCACCGTGTGTCCAGCCTGCTCAACGATTGGGACAATGACCTGCTTCAGGTCAAAGCCGCCATGGTCGCAGCCAATCGCAATCTTCATACCCTCCTCCCCTGGTCTGCTCATCAGACAAAACGACGGAAGATCACCACCCCATTGGTGCCGCCAAAACCGAAGGAGTTGGACATGGCAGTGGTAATGTTGCGTTCCCGGGCGGCCAGCGGGACATAATCCAGATCACAATCAGGATCGGGAGCATGGAGATTGGCAGTGGGCGGCAGCAGGCCATGATGCAGGCTCAAGACGGTGAAGGCCGCCTCAACACCACCGGCGGCTCCCAGCATGTGACCGGTCATCGATTTAGTGGAGCTGACCGCCAATTTGTAGGCGTGGTCCCCAAAAACGGTTTTGATGGCCAGGGTTTCGCATTTATCGTTGAGCGGGGTGGAGGTGCCGTGGGCATTGATGTAATCGATGTCCTCGGGATTGAGACCGGCATCCCGCAAGGCAGCCGCCATACACCGGGCCGCCCCTTCACCGTCTTCGGGGGGTGCCGCGATGTGATAGGCATCACTGCTCTGGCCGTAGCCAATGATCTCGGCGTAGATGATGGCCCCGCGGCGCTTGGCCGACTCCAGTTCCTCCAACACCATCATCCCGGCCCCCTCGGAAATGACAAAACCGTCCCGATCCCGGTCAAAGGGCCGGGATGCGGCGGTGGGATCGTCGTTGCGGGTGGAAAGGGCCTTCATGGCGCCGAATCCGCCCACGGCCAGGGGACAGATGACCGACTCGGTTCCCCCGGTGATGGCCGCATCGCAATCGCCATGGGCTATATGGCGAAAAGCCTCGCCCACGGCGTGGGTTCCGGCCGCACAGGCCGTGGTCAGGCACAGGTTGGGACCTTTGCAGCCCAGCCGCATGGAAATTTGTCCCGAGGGCATGTTGGGAATCACCCTCGGGATGAAAAACGGCGTAATTTTGCGCGGCCCTTTATTGA
>WRKE01000115.1 GCA_009778235.1 Pseudomonadota bacterium | reverse complement strand
TTCAATTCGATGGTTTTTGGAAACAGCACAGGACGAAGAGTAAAGAGGAAATAACCTCAATATTGACAAAGAAGCTTGAGGAAATGGAAAAGGAGATTGAAGACCGCATATCGGTGGAGCTTGGAGATCGCATACCAGCGGATCTGCTCTGGCTGTTCCGTCACTCCTGGCAGAGCACACGGGGAGGCCCCTTTACTGGGGAAGCGCTCAGTGCCATGGACAAAGCGAGGAAGAAGAGCGTGGAACCCTATACCAAGCTCGTCATTGCGCTGATCGACCGTTGCCTTACCTCAGAGGGAGCGACTTTACATTACAGCAATATTTTGGACGTCGCAGGCCTTATTCCGCTTGATCAGTACAAGATCGACTCTCTGACTAAAGAATGAAATAAGGAGACATTCGACATCGTCTGGGACGGCACTGGATACGCCGACGGGATGGGGGTGATACATTCCCAGGAACTCCTCTTCTTGACCACGTATCGTCCCGGGGCCGAGTACGGATTGCTTGATTAGTTCATGAATAAACAGTAGGTTGCAAAATGGGGTAACGATGATATTTACCTATTTGCTCGCCTGGCTGGAACATTCTCAGTGGCAATGAGTTGTCTGGTCCTCTCTCATCCCCAAGGTGGTTGCCGTGCCATGAGAGCAACAGCGGTCAACTGAAAAGGAGGATTCATGGAAAAATGGTTTGGCGTGACCAATCTTCGCCTATCAATCACCCTGGGATTGTTGGCCATACTGGCGCTCAGCATCAATGGCTGCGTGCGGCATGGCGGTTATGATGGGTATGATGGGTATGATTACTATGACGGCGGCGGTTACTACTACTCGTCCTACGATGATTACTACATGCGGGAGCAACCGAACGCATGGAATCTTTATCAAATGGAACGGGCCCGCCGCCTGGAGGCCGAACGGAGGGCCTACAATCAGGCCGAGCGGCTTCGCCTGGAGCGGGAACGTATGGCCTGGGAGCGGCAGCAACAGCAATACCGCCAGCAGCAACATCTTGAATGGGAGCGGCGCCGGCAACAGCAGGGTCCAGGTCCGGGGCCGGGCTACAACAGCCCGCCCAGGCCGGACAACCGCCCTGGCATGTCGGCACCGCCGCCCAGACCGGACAACCGCCCCGGCATGTCAGCGCCGCCGCCCAGACCGGACAATCGCCCCGGCATGTCAGCGCCGCCGCCAGCGGTGCAACAGCCGGCAGTGCAACAGCCGACCCCTGCCCCGCAGGTCAACCGGCAGGCGGTCTCACCCCCGGACAACCGGCCTCGGCCTGAAGGGCGGCAGCGGCCCGCGGCCTCAAAGCCTGATTCCGGGGATCAAGACGATGCCGCGCCTTTTGTTGGCCGCTCTGGAAGAAGACGGTAATCCGCTGACCTCGGTTGGCAAGGGTGTGATGCCCTTGAGCGGACAGGGCCGATAGTACGCCCGTCCCCAGGGGAAATTGACGCCATGGTTCTCAGGAGAGTTTTGTCTTCTGAGAACCATGGTCCATGGACATCCCCTCTTGCTCACAGAAAAGATGCGCAAAGGGAGCGGCAGGCTATGCTTGCGCATAATTCGGGGTAAGATGGCGGGGTCGCAATTTGTGCAAATAGACGAAATGGAATTGGGCGGAATAGGGTTGCTCTTTAAAGACTGAATACCCAGCCCTTTGGTAGAGAGCAATATTGCGGATGCTTATTGAACTGGTGAAGAGTTGGCAGCGTGGGCAATCGCCAAGGGTTTCAATGATGTCAAGCAATGCGGTTCCAATCCCTTTCCCTTGCAGGGATGGATGGACAATGAGTTTACCGATGTGCAGTGACTCATCAATGATCCGTCCACGCACGGAACCAACGATTTTTCCCTGTTGGTTTGTGGCCTTGAGGAACAGAGAGGTGGAAAATTCGTTCTCCACCTCCGCAATCGTTTGCCGCAACGGTTGAATAGAGTAGTCATTGAGCAATTCGGCTTCACTCTGGTAGGCCAGATATTGAAGCGCAAGAATCTCTTTGAGATCGCTTTGTTCTGCCTTGGAGATGGTCAATACCGCTCCATCCCTTGTGGTTATTGACCACAATCCTGTCTGTTTGTCCGGCTCGGCCGAGCCATGATCCACCATTGTCTCTCCCTTGAAAAATTGCGATTCGGTTTGAGCATTCTGGTCTGGTTTCATTATCAGCCAACATTGCTCTTGTTACTGTTCCGTCCACACCGCGTTTGCCCATCCCCTTGGAGGCGGAAAGCTAGGTTTTAAGTGATGTGTTCCGCGCTGTAGCGGGCAATCAGCCCGCTGCGCATCACCGACCGGTATACACCGCAAAAGAGCAGCCCGGCCAGGATCAGCCAGGCTAGAGCCAGGCCCAGCGCCGGCAGGGTGGAAACCAGGGGAACCCCGGTTCCGGTGACCAGGGCACGCAGATGTGCAAAGGCTGAGGTGGGCGGCAGGCAACGGCCCACTCCCTGCATCCAGCCGGGCAGGATGCTGATTGGGTAAAAAACGCCCACAAAGGGGGCAATGATCGCGGGAATCGGCCAGATGAACCACTCCGCGGGCGGACCGAAGCGCAGCGCCAAGGTGCAACTGGCAATCCCTAAGGCAATGCCAAATAAAAAAAGGGTCAGCAGCAGGATTGCCATGGCCGGGCCATGGGTCAGCAACGAAAGATCAAAGAGCCAGGAGGACATGGTCAGCAGCACGCTTAAGGCCACCAGGCTGGTCAATACGCTGGAGGCGGCAAGCCCGGCGATATATTCGGTAATGGATAACGGGGTGGTGAACAGATTGAGAAAATTGCGCGACCACACATCCTCGAAAAAGGCCATGTTCACCCCGTGCATCACCCGGCCAAAAAAACCCCAGCAGACCACCGCGGCCAGCAGTGCCGTGCCCACATCGCTGCCCGGCAGGCTGATGGTGTGCAAATAGCGGGTGATAAAGCCCCAGAGAATCATGTCAATGGTCACCCAGGCGAAAACGGGCACGATGCGGGAAACGCTGCCGCGCAGCAGGTACAGGTGACGCAGAGTGATGGCAAAGGCCCGGCCGGCGCGCATTTCAGTCTCCCGCCCTTTCAGGGCGAAGCGGTTCCTTGGCCACCCGGATGAAGAGCTCTTCCAGGTCGTCTGCTCCATGGGCCTGAGGCAGGGTGGCAGGGTCGCCTTCCAGTACAATCCGGCCTTGAGAGAGGAAAAGTACCCGGTCGCACACTGCCGCGACCTCCTGCATATTATGGGAGGTCCAGAGCGCGCCGCCGCCCCCTGCCGCATAGTCCTTGATACTGGCCCGGATGTCCCTGGCCACCGCCGGATCGAGCGAGGCAGTGGGTTCGTCGAGCAGCAACAGGCGAGGGGCGTTGAGCATGGCCTTGGCCAGCGAGGCGCGGGTCTGCTCGCCGGAAGAGAGCACGCCGCAGCGGGTGGCGCGGAATTTTTCCAGCCCGAACAGGGCGGTGAGTTCCTTGATCCGGGCCGTGAGGTTTTTTCTGCCTATGCCATACAGCATGCCGAAGATCCGCAGATTTTGCTCCACCGTCAGATTGCCCGGCAGGGGTGCGTAGACGGCGGCGAAGTTGATCCGCTCCATGGCGGTGTGACGGTGTTGGGCGAGGTCAAGGCCGTCAATGAGCACCTGGCCCTGGTCCGGGCCGAGCACGCCTAAGATCATATTCAGGGTGGTGGTCTTGCCTGCGCCATTGGGTCCGAGCAGGCCCACCACCTCGCCGCGGCGCACCATGAAGGAGATGTTATCCACCGCTGTTTTGCCAGCATAGGCCTTGCGCAGGCCGCTGACCGAAAGAACTGGCTGGTGCAGCACGAAGGATGCTCCTTGGCGGAAGAAAAAAATGAAAAATTAGAAGCGGTCGTAGACCACGGTTTCTTCTAAGGAGCGGCGTTTTTCGTGCAGGTGGGCGGGCTTGGCTTCGGGGGCCGGGTAACCGATGGGGAACAGCGCCACCGGTTCGATATTGGCCGGAAGATGGTAGATCTGGCGGAATGCGGCCGGGTCGAAATGGCCGACCCAGGTTGCGCCCAAGCCGATATCGTGCACGGCCAGCATGAGGTGGGTGCCCACGATGGCCGCGTCAATAAGCCCGGAATTGTCGTTATCATACGCCCTGACCCAGGCTTCATCCCGGTTGTAGCAGAGTGCAAGCGCCATGGGCGCATTGAAGGTATAGGGGGTGCAGTCCTTGAGCTTTTCCATGCTGGCCCCTCGCAGTACCAGAATCCGCTGAGGCTGCTTGTTGACCGCGGTGGGGGCCAGGCGGGCGGCGTTTAAGATCGCGGTGACCTTGCTCTCTTCCACCGGTTGACTGCTGAACTTCCGGACCGAATACCTGTCTTTGATCAGTTGGCCAAATTCCATGATCCACTCCTTTGCGGCGCGCGGCCACCAGG
>WRKE01000114.1 GCA_009778235.1 Pseudomonadota bacterium | reverse complement strand
GTGCTTCACCGCCATCGCCATCAAGCGGGTCCAGACAACCATGCGGCTGCAACGCGACCTCCGGATCAACCTGCCCGGCTGCGCCTTGGCCCTGGACCTGCTCGAAGAGCTGGAAGAATTACGATGCCTCTCGCGGCGCCGTTAAGCAAACGTTTTTCACTCGCCCTGTGATGCCAATCAACGAACTTTTCAGCCAACCGCACCTTGTCTCCTTTCTTTTAGGTTGCGGCGCCGGTGTCCTGATTTTGGGCCTCATCTTCCTCCTCGTCCACCAACGCCAGCAACGCCGGCACTGGACGCTGGCACTCCGCCTTGAGCGGGCCCAGGAACAATCCCGCGCCCACGGTGACGAAGTTACGCGGTTGCGGACCGAGTGCAACCATTTAAGCAGAGAATGGAGCGACGCCGAGGCAGAGAGCGCCTCCCTTAAAACCGCCTGTATCGCCCTGGAGCAGCAGATCCAGGAACGGAACGCGCTCCTGGCCGAGATGCGCAGGCAGGTTGGGCAGGATTTCAACCTGCTGGCCGGACAGGTCATCACCGAAAAAGGCGAACAGCTCGCCAGCCAGCACGCCCAGGCCCTGACCCTGCTGCTCAGGCCATTTAACGATCAACTGGCCGAATTCAAAAAAAAGGTGGAAGAGGTCCACGACCGGGAGACCCGTGACCGGGTCTCGATGACGAAGGAGATCGAGCAGCTCAAGCAGCTTAACCAGCAGCTCAGTTCCGATGCCTCTAGCCTGGCGGAGGCCCTGCGCGGCAGCAACAAACTCCAGGGGCAATGGGGCGAGATGGTCCTGTCCCGCCTGCTGGAGGCATCGGGGCTGCGTAACGGCACCGAATTTGCCCTCCAGGTCAGTCTGAAGGCGGAAGACGGCTCCACCTTGCAGCCGGACGCCCTGGTGTATCTGCCCGACAACCGGACCGTGGTCATTGACGCCAAGGTCTCGCTCAAGGCCTTTGCCGAGGCGCACAACGCCCGGGATGAAACATACCGGCAACAGCAGACCGCCCTGCACCTGGAATCAATCAAACGCCAAATCAACCTCCTGGCGCGCAAGCAGTACCACCAACTGACCGGTTCGGGCTCCCTTGACTTTGTCCTCTTGTTTATTCCGATCGAAGGGGCCTTTTTGCTGGCAGTCAACGAGGACCAGGAATTATTGGTTGGCGCCATGCAGCGAAACGTCATCTTAACCTGCCCTTCGACCCTGCTGGCCATCCTGCGGACCGTGCACCACCTCTGGCGCATGGACGCGCAAAACCGCAACAGTTTAGCCATTGCCAAACAAGCGGGGAATTTATATGATAAATTTGTTGGTTTTACCGAAGCCTTCGAAGAGATCGGCCTCCGCCTCAACCAAACTCAGCAAGCTTGGCACACGGCACGCAACCGGCTGAGCACCGGCCAGGGCAACTTGATCGCCAGGACCGAAGCCCTGAAGGCATTGGGGGTGCAAGCCAGCAAGCAACTGCCCGACACCCTGCAAACTTCTCCTCCCCAGGGACCAATATCATGAAATATGCAAGCCTCTTTGCCCTGCTGTTCCTCTTGATCCTGCCTTCCTGCGCCACCCGGGGACAGACCGGCGCGGCTGGCGGTGCTGCCGCTGGCGCCCTCATCGGCCAAGCCATCGGCCACAATACCGGCGCCACCTTGATCGGCGCGGCCGTGGGCGGCATGTTGGGCTACATTGTCGGCAACGAGATGGACAAATATGACCGCGAACAGCTCAACCACACCTACGAGCGAGGCATGTCCAACCAGCGTTCGGCCTGGGTCAACCCCGATACCGGCAGCCAGTACTCGGTTACGCCGCAGCCGGCTTACCAGGATCCAGGCACCCAACGGGTTTGCCGCCGCGCGGAAATAGAGGCAATCATCGACGGCCGGCACCAGCGCACCTTCAGCACGGCCTGCCGCGACCAACATGGCTCCTGGCAGTTGCAGTGATCAGGTGAGCGGGATCACGATGCCCAGGGGCGAACTCGTTATTGCCTCCAGCCGCAAGCTGGAGATGATCGACCTGACCGACCGGTTGCAGCAGGTGATCAGCAATATCGATGACGGCATCCTGTACGTCTACAATCCTCACACCACCGCCGGACTGCTCATCAACGAAGGGGCCGATCCGGACGTGCAGCGCGATATCTTAGGCGCCTTGGGGCGGATTATCCCCAATGATTATCCCTATCGCCACCGCGAGGGCAACTCGCCTGCCCACCTGATGACCGCGGTGACCGGCTCCTCGGTGACGGTGTTCATTTCCCGGGGCCGCCTGCAGCTCGGCACCTGGCAGCGCGTCTTTTTCTGTGAATTCGACGGCCCCCGCAGCCGCCGCGTCTGGTGGAAAACAATCGCCGGATAATTTCTCTTGCTGGAGTTCCCATGCTTTTCGGACTCAATCGCACCACAGACGAACAATCCCTGATCACCTTCCTCCGCCAGTTCAGCGACGACCGCCTCACCCGGGAACTCGTTCCCCGGATGAGCGAGGAGGAAATCCACCAACTGGTTGACCTGCTGACTCAAATCATGCGCAATCACTTGAGTGGCGACGAATACCACCGCCTTTTCCTCGGCGAAGAACACCACCACCATTAAAACGGCTCCCATGCCGAGAACCGCCTCGATTTCCCCATGCACTCCCTGACCAATCTGCGCCAATTTCTCGAGCTGTTGCGGGCCAACGGCCAATTACTCACCATTGACGCTCCGGTCGATCCCTGCCTTGAAATTGCCGAGATTCACCGGCGGGTCATTGCCAAGGGAGGGCCGGCACTCCTCTTCACCCGGGTCAATAACTCGAAATTTCCGGTGGTCACCAACCTGTTCGGTACGCCCTTGAGGCTGGAGCTGGCCTTTGGCCGTCGTCCGCTGGACTTTGTTCAGGAATTGGTCCGGTTGGTGGAACATTCGCTGCCGCCCACCTTCACCACCCTGTGGGAGGCCCGCGGTTTGCTGACCCAAGGGCTGCGGGTCGGACTCAAACGGGTCAAAACCGGCCCAATCCTGGAATGCCGACAGCAACCGGCGCGGCTGACTGACCTGCCGCTGCTCACCTCCTGGCATTCGGACGGTGGGCCCTTTGTCACCCTGCCGCTGGTCTACACTGAACATCCCGACGGGCTGGGGCACAATCTTGGCATGTACCGCATCCAGCGGTACGATGACACCACCACCGGCATCCATTGGCAAATTCACAAGGGAGGCGGGTTTCATTACTTTGCCGCGGAACAAATAAACGAACCTCTCCCCCTGACCCTCTACATCGGCGGCCCTCCAGCGCTGATGCTTGCCGCCATTGCCCCTTTGCCCGAGAATATCCCGGAACTGGTGCTCGCTTCCCTGCTGCAGGGAGAAAGGCTGCGGATGGTGGACGACCCCCATGGCGGCCACCCCTTGGTGGCCGAGGCGGAATTCGCGATCAAAGGTCATGTCCCTCCCCACCTGCGGCGGCCGGAAGGCCCCTTCGGCGACCATTACGGCTACAACTCGCTGCAACACGACTATCCGGTCTTCCAGACCACCCATCTCTTTCACCGAAAAGATGCGATCTATCCGGCCACGGTGGTCGGTCGTCCCAAACAGGAAGACTTTTTCATCGGCGATTTTCTCCAAGATCTCCTGTCTCCCCTTTTTCCTCTGGTCATGAAAGGGGTTGTGCAGTTGAAGACCTTTGGCGAGACGGGATTCCACTGTTTGGCCGCGGCCCGGGTGGCCGATCGCTATCCCCGCGAGGCCTTTGCCGCTGGCCTGCGCATTTTAGGCGAAGGACAGCTTTCGCTGACCAAGTTTCTGCTGGTGACCGACGGCTCCATTGATGTGGCCAATTTTCCCCGGCTTTGGCAGCATATCCTTGAGCGGATCCAATGGGAGCGCGATCTCTTTGTGTTTGCCAATGTCTCCCAGGATACCCTCGACTACACCGGACCATCGGTCAATAAAGGCTCCAAGGCCATGATGCTCGGCCTGGGACAGGAAAAATGCCGGAAATTGCCGCTTGAATTTTCAGGTTCGCTTCCGGAGCAATGTAGCTACCCGAGCGTCTATCTGCCCGGCACCCTGGTGATCCAGGGTGTACCCTACGAGTCCGCTCCCGGGCTGGCGGCTGAGCTGGCCGCCTTTGCCGGAGTGGCCAGTTGGCCGGTCATTGTGCTGCTTGACTCCGTGGCCGAGGCCACGGTTTCGTTGCAGGAATTTCTCTGGACCTTCTTCACTCGTTTCGAGCCGGCCGCTGACATCCATGGACGCGCCCAGACCGTACACCGCTTTCATGTGGGGTTGCAGCCGCCCATCGTCTTCGACTGCCGGATGAAGCCCTGGTACACCGAAGTGCTTGAGGTTGATCCGGCCACCAGGCAGTTGGTGGACGA
>WRKE01000113.1 GCA_009778235.1 Pseudomonadota bacterium | reverse complement strand
TAACGGCTGTGCCGTATCCAGAATCAATACGCAGGTCAGATAGCACGGAACATACAGCATATGGCCTGCAAACGCAAGTGATCATCGTTGTCGTAAGGGCAAGGCAACCACTCATGGACCCGCGTCGGAGGGTTCTTGTCGGGCTTTTGTCCTCAGTAAGCGCTTCCGTCCGAGCCGGCCGGGGAGCAGGATTGAACGTTGTACGATTGTGCTGGGGAAAAATGGCGGGTGGGGGAAGAAAACGTCGGCGAAACGAACTGGTTCAGCGCTGAGTACAGGCAGCGACCAGGGCCGGCAAGGTGCGGAGAACATCACCCTGGAACAGGAAATCGCCCCGGCCGACGAGATCTTGCAGGGCGGGTTCCTGGTTGAATTCCATGATCCGCCCTCCCTGCTGCTTGACCAGGGCGGGCAGGGCCGCGGCCGGATAGACCTGGGCCGAGGTGCCGATCACCAGCAGGAGGTCGCAACCGGCAAGGCAGGCGTGGATGGCATCAAGTCCACGGACCGCTTCGCCAAAGAGCACCACGTTCGGCTTCAGCGGAAAACCGCAGGTCGCGCAGCGCGGCGGGTCGGCGGCGAGCAGGTGCTCGGGGGCAAACTTCACCATTTGGCCGCATTGCAGGCAGTGGAGGTGCTGGTGGTCGCCATGGATTTCAAAGACCCGGCAGCTTCCGGCCTGCTGGTGGAGATTGTCGATGTTCTGCGTGATCACGCCTTGCAGCCAATTCCGGCGTTCGAGTTCGGCCAGGGCCTGGTGGGCGATGTTGGCCCGCTTGCCGACCAGCACCTTGCCCAGGGCCCGGAACAACTCCCATGCCTTGGCGGGATGCCGGCGGAACACCTCGATGGTGGCGTATTCCTCCGGAGAAAAGATGCTCCACAGTCCGCCCGGACTGCGGAAGTCGGGGATGCCGCTTCCCACCGAGATTCCGGCTCCGGTCAGGGCCAGCGCCTGGTTTGCGGTCTTCAGCAGATGGGCCGCCTGGCGGTAGCTTGCACCATCGGTCCCGGTGACGATGGTCTGGAGCGCTGAAGTCGGCATAACTGACTGCGGCCGTGCGTTACTGAAGGGTTGCGGAGGCCGGCAAGCCGGCACCGTTGTCGATGAAGGCGCAGCCGACCAGGGAACCCGATTGGCAATGGCGGACCATGATCACCCGCTCAATTTCGGACGAGTCGGCATTCGGCCGATAGCTGACGATGAGCCGATCATCCTTTTTGATGGGGAGCGCGTCGTTGATGGCAAGCAGCAGGCCCCCGGCCGAGTAATCGACGACCCGGCACTGCCGGGCCCGGATCCTGGGGGTGGTCATGGTCCGCAGGCTGCCGGCGATATTCGCTTTCTGCCGATAGTCCTGGCGGAATTCAAAATCGACTTCAAAGGTCTGGGAACAGACGCACTTGATTTGCATGGGATTGTTCTCTGGCATGGAATACTTCTTTGCCTTCAGTTCGGCAACGGGAAAGGTTTCCGTCCGTCCGCAGGATCTGCATTTGATGTCGACCTTTTCTTTCCGGCTGACATAGTATTTCTGCCGTTTCGGATCTTCCTTGGCCATGCTGGTCGGGTATTGCTGGGGCGAGAGAGTCATCATTGCGGTATCCTCAAAGATATGTTGGCGCTCCTCCTGGCGGGAAGCGAAAAATGGTGGTCGCTAGAAGGTCGTTTGCAGAAAAAGATCCTGATACACCCGGCGGTACCGTTCGATGGCATTGGGATCGAGCCAGCGCTCGTAGGCGGCCCGGTAGCGCTCGGTGGCGCGCTGTTTGCTGAGGATGACATTGATTTTGTCGATGATTTCCTTGCCCCAGGGAGTTTTCGAACACCCCACCGAACTCAGCCATGAGTCGTAGCCGGTTTGATTCTCCTCGATGGTCAGGGTAATCAACTGGTCCCTGATTCCCATCTGTTCCGCCTGGTACAGTGCTTCGTCGGGGAGACCGACAATGCCGTCCAGCCGGCCTTTCATCAGCATTTTAAACAGGTTGAGCGACAGTTCCTGACCGGCGATCTCAAGGATATTGCTCGCTCCCCGATATTTATTGAGGATTGTGTCGGTGTCGATGCCGTAGGATCGGTCCTTGCTCAGCCCGATCATCATGTTCTTGTCGTTTAACACCTCGGCCAGCCGCACCGAGGCCTTGTTGCCGAACCGGGGCAGTGATTCCTTCTTGATGATGATCACCGCCGGCAGAGTCAGAAAGCTGGGGATGGAAAAGTACATGAAGGCCTCCCGTTCCGGAGTGCGGAACAGACCGATGCTGCACACATTTTCCCCTTGTTTGAATTGATAGAAATGGCGGGTGATATTGGTGACTATTCTTTTGTGTTCATATTCGACCAGTTCAGCTTGAACGATCCGGGTGATGACGTTGCCGTACCCCTGCTCTTTGAAGGCGCCGTCCTGAATCAGATAAGGCGGCACCACGGCTTCCATCCAGGTGATCGAATCTTTGGCCCGTGCCGGGGCGGCAAGGGTGAGGGTCAGGCAGATGAGCGCGAACATGGTCAGAGGGAAAAAGCGGTGCACCATCGAGAGCCTCATGAAACTGGTGGAAATTTAAGTCACCTGTACAGGGTGGCACGAATGCGCAGCCAAGCCTCATGATCCTATTTTTAATGAATTATTCGGGCAACTGTCAAGTAGAGACAGGACCCTCGCTTTGTACTGCCACGGATTTGCCCATGCGGGTTTTCGGTGCTGCCGGGGCGGGACCTTGGCCGCCACCGGAATATGGACCTGGTTCAGGGTGGTCCGGCGGGTGGGCCCCCGCGGGGAACTCGTTAACATCTCATTGACTGTTCCTGCTTTCTGCGATATAGGCAACAAGCAAAATGGGAAGAGACAATGGCTGTTGGTGGCGTTTTGAGTCCATGCCGAAGACTGCCGGTGGAACCGTGAGTCGGGACATGCATCTCTCAAGGCGAGCCAATGGTTGCAAGGGGTTGGGCTGGTCGGCCTGACCCTTTTTTTTCGTAAACGTGCGCCGGCACAGATGTCGGAGGCACAGGATCTGATCCTTGTTGGCGAGCAGGGTCTGATGGAAAGAAGAAGATTCAGCCGCATCGGCTTCAACATGGCCGCCGAATTGACGGTGGACAGCATGGTCTATCCCTTCTCCCAGGTCGAAAATCTTGGGGTGGGCGGCTGTTCGCTCAAGACCGCCGCCCAATTCCGGGTGGGAACTCCCTGCCGGTTCTGGCTGCCATTCGAGACCACGGTGAAAATGGGGGTGGAGGTATTCGGCGAGATTGTCCGCTGCGATGAGGAAACGGTGAGTGTCTGTTTCACCAAGATCACCCCGGAAAGCCTGTTTCACCTCCAGAATGTTATACGGTTCAACGCCTCGGATCCCGACCGGATCGATGATGAGATCCGCCACCACCCCGCTTTGCGGTGAAGGGCGCGACCTGAGGCGCTGGTTGAACCATGAAAGGGAACGAAAAACATGAAAGTTGGTATTATCGGTTTGCCGCAGACGGGCAAGAAAACACTTTTTCAGGTGCTGACCGGCAGCGAAGTGCACGAGACGGGCGGTCCAGCCAAACCAATTCCCGGGACAGCCAGTATCGTTGACCAGCGCTTTGATCGGCTGGTGGCCATGTATCAGCCGAAAAAGGAGACCAGGGCCCGCATCGACCTGGTGCTGATGCCCAAGATGGAGCGGGAGGCGATAGCCAAGGGCGACATCTTCCGCGATATCAGCGATGTCGACGCCCTGTGTCACGTGGTGCGCGCCTTTGTGGATGGCTCGATCTATCATGCCGCCGGTTCGGTCGATCCGCTGCGCGATGTCGAAATGGTCAACGCCGAATTGCTGCTCCATGACCAGATTTTTTTGGAAAAGCGGATCGAACGGCTTGAATCCGGTCTGAAGAAGATCAAGGACGAACGCCAGGCCAAGGAACTCGATCTGCTCAGGCGCATGCAGGCCCAGCTCGAGGAGGAGCGGCCGTTGCGGCTGATGGAACTGGGCGAGGAGGAGGAGCTGCTGATCCGCAGTTATCCCTTGATCACCCGCAAGGAAATGATTCTGGTGTTCAATGTCGGCGAAGATCAGGTGGGCGACGGTGCTTTACTTGACCAGGTGCGTGAGCTGTGCGCCCAGGGCAAGATGGAGGCGATGAGTGTCTCCGCCAAGGTCGAGGCCGAGATCGCCCTGCTGGAGAACGAGGAGGAGCGGCGGGAATTCCGGCGTGACCTCGGCATCGGGCAGCCGGCCTTGGAGGTGCTGGCCTTGCAGTGTCTTGCGGCGCTTGGCCGGATTTCCTTTTTCACGGTTGGCAAGGACGAGGTGCATCAGTGGCTGGTGCGGGTCAATTCGCCCGCCCCGGTGGCGGCCGGCGCCATCCATACCGACCCGC
>WRKE01000112.1 GCA_009778235.1 Pseudomonadota bacterium | reverse complement strand
GGCCGGCAACAGGAACGGGAACCCAGTATTTTGGGGGCGGAGCAGGACCGGATATCTTTCATCATGGGCATGAATTCCATCGCGACCCGTCTGGTGGACCAAGTCATGCAATCGTTGCGTGCGGCCGGAGTTTTTTCTTTCGACCAGCGAAATTTGTGTATTCTGGACATCGGCGGCGCATCCGGCACCTATACCGAAGCCTTTCTCAAGCAGCTTCCGGGGAGTTCGGCCACGATATTTGACCTGCCCGTCGCTATCGACCAGGCAAAAAATCGCTTCATGGGTTCGGATCTGGCGGGGCGGGTCACGCTGGTGGCTGGGGACTTCACCCGAGATCCTTTGCCGCCAGGTTTTGATTTTGCCTGGATAAGCGCCATAATCCACCAGATGAACCGTAATCAGAGCCGGATGCTCTACGCCAAGACACTGGCCGCGCTGAACCCCGGTGGCATGGTGGCGGTGCGTGATTATGTGATGAGCGAGGACCGCCTCTTTCCGGTGGAGGGCGCCATCTTTGGGATCAACATGTTTGTCAATACCCAAAGCGGCAGGGTCTACACCTATGGGGAAATCAAAGAAGACCTGGAGCTGGCGGGATTCGTCCAGGTGACCCTGGCCGTGGACGTGCCCAGCATGGCCGCGGTGGTGACGGCGAAAAAGCCGGGATAACCAGGCCGTCCGGTTACCCCTTGCCACCCTTGACCGCCACCGGCAGGGCCGATGCTGATGACTGCTCAAAATACAAAAAAATTTCCTGCGGTTGAACAGACGAGCTGAAATAACATGCTGAGCTACTACAAAAAGATAGCGACCTGGATCGAGCGAGCGCTTGCCCTGGTGATCTTGGCCGGTGTTCTCGTCTACGGTTTCTGTAGCGTGCAAGCCCTGGCGGCCATGGATTGGCAAACTACGGAGACAATTTACGAGCTGATCTACCGCGTGCTGTTGATGGTGATCGCCCTGGAGCTGGTCCGCACCCTGGTGACCCACGATCTGCAGGCCATTCTGGAATTGCTCGCCTTCGTTGTTGCCCGCAAGATGCTCAAGCCAGATTTGTCCGTGCTGGACATCCTGATGAGCGTGCTGGCCTTTGTGTGCCTGTTGGTGGCAAACCGTTTCTTGTTCTCGACCCCCGCATCGGAAAACCAGGAACCAGAGAATAGCGCCTGAGCATGGGGGCGGTCGGTGCAGCCGTTGAATGCCAACTTTCTATTTTTGATGCAAAAATATACTTTTTCCATTAAATTCAATATGTTCTTGAGGTGATGCGAGCTGCGTTGGCAAGAGAACATGGCATAATATCATTTTCTATTTTTAATGCAAAAAATATGCTTATTTTTTTCATTAAAATTCAATATGTTCCTGTCGTAACCTACTGCATTGGCAAGTGAACATGGCATAAGACAGGGAAGGAGGGCGCGGATCAAAGGGTTGTCCTTAAGCGTCCAGCGTTTTTTTTCAATTTCAGCTAAGGGGAATGGTCATGGGCGGAAAACATACAGTGATGCTGCGGCAAGCCACCTATGCCACCTGCCGGGCGGCGGTGGACAACGTTTTTAAGCTTTTTCCCCTGGCCATCGCCGGCAAAAAGGTTTTGCTCAAGCCCAACGTGCTGCGCCGGGCAGCGCCCGAGGAAGGGGTTACCACCCATCCCGCGGTGCTTAAGGCGGTCATTGACCGGGTGCTGGAGGACCAGCCCAGTGAGCTGTGGGTGGGTGACAACCCGGGCCTGGTCGGGTACGGAAACAACGAGGACTGCTTCAGGGTCACCGGGCTGATGGAGGCTGCCGGTGCCCATTATGTCAACATCGGCAACCAAAGCGCCACCGTGCCTTTTCCCTTAAGCGAAGAAGGGGAGATCATGGTTTCCACCGCCGTGCTCGAGGCGGATATCGTCATCTCCCTGCCCAAGTTCAAAACCCATGGCCTCACGGTCCTGACCGGGGCAATAAAAAACAGCTATGGCATTTTGCCCGGTGCGCTCAAGGGGCTCATGCACCAGCGGGCCGGCAATCCCATCGCCTTCCAGAGCATGATTCTGGAGGTGTTCAAGCTCCGGGTGCCGGATCTGTTTATCATGGACGCGATTGTGGGGATGCAGGGCAATGGTCCGGCGGGCAAGGATCTACGCCATATCGGCCTGATCATGGCCGCGGACAATGGGGTGGCCCTGGATGCGGTGATGGCCAGAATGGTGGGGCTTGACCCGGGCAGCCTGCCGGTATTGCCCTTGGCTGCCGCCCAAGGGTTGGGGTCATTTGCTCAGGATGAGATCCGCATCGACGGCGAATTCACCCCCTTGCACGGCTTCAAGTTGCCGCCCATGCCTGAAAGCGGCTATGCCGGACCGGGACTGCAACAGACCATGGACCACGTCCTGCTGGCCAGCCCGGTGATCAACGGCGAGCTGTGCATAGGCTGTGGCGAATGCGTCGCCATCTGCCCCGGCAAGGCTTTGTCCATGGAGGGCGATCTTCCCCGGGTTGATCGCGGCAAATGTATCCGGTGCTACTGTTGCCAGGAGCTTTGCCCGCAAAAGTCCATCCAGTTGACCACCGACGCCTGATCCTCCCTCAGCGCTGGACCAAGCGGTCTGCTCATCTGGAATAGAGCGTTTTATATCAGTGCGATGTGCGCGGGGGCCATTCAATGGCCCCCGCAAAAAACTCTTCTTCGTGGGTGGGAAGAGCACGATTTGAGCCTGTGGTGACAAGAAGCGGGGGATCGGGATAGAGGTTGCCGCCGCGATCAATGTTCAACTGTCAAGATGTACCGGAATTGGCGGTGGAAAGGTACACTTTTCCCTGTTAACAACAATCGCTGCTGGAGCAGTCACAAGTTGGTTCTCCGCCGGTTAACCACCCCTTGATAATAGCAGCCGCGCACCCGACCCCGGCATGGACTTCAATTGCGTTGGCGGGACAGTTGAGGGCGCAGGCCCCGCACTCAATACACCCATCCTGGTGGACGATCCGCGCCCTTTGGTCGGTGACGATAAATACACCATGCGGACAGACCTCCTCACATTTGCCGCAGCCGATACATTGCTCAGCCGAGAAGGCAAGGGTGGTGACGTTTTTAAGATATTCGAGTTTCATCATTCCCTCCCTCTGTTTATCCCAATATGCTTTGAGCAAGCACCAGAGCCGTGCCGATGACGGCCGCGCCCATGATCAGCGGCAAGGCGATTTTCATTTCCCGCAAAACGCCAGAAGGCGACGTGTAGGTTGACGAGCCGGTGAAATTCATCGCCAGATATGCCGACACGGACGGCAACAGCAGGAGATAGCCAACGGCCAGCCGCCAGAAGCCAGAAGAAAACCACCCGAAAAGCCAGAGTGCGGCTATTGACCAGATCAATCCCAATATCCAGCCCTTCCATGCGAATGCCTTGCCGGGGATAACCGGCAGGAGCAAAGGCGTGAGCACCGTCCCAATGACGACCGCGCCCAGGTACGCGGCAAGATCAAAAGCCCCGAATTGCCTCGCGGCGAATAGATTGATAAGGAACAACACCCCAAAAACAGGCAGCGAGGTTTTCGCGGCGGCCACCAGTTCAACGGGAGTTAAAACCAGCCGGTCAAACGCGGTAAACTCAACCGTTCGCATTGCCCGCGTAGCCGCACAACCATCAGCGATAAACCGCCTTATGTCGCGGGCGCGAACCGGGCCGAACACCACGGAAAAGCCGGAACGACGGGAAACCTCGTTGGAGTTCACGCCGGAGGCGCCGAGTTGCGGCAATATCAGCCGCCTATGGGCGACGATTGCCGATACCCCTGTTTCCTTGATCCGGTGGATGAGCTCCTCGGTTCCGAAGGTGCCTTTTCCCGCCGCACACCAAACATTCACCCCCTTGGTGTCGAGGATCAGAAGCCAACAATCCAAGCCCGATAAATTTTTCCTTAAGGTATCAAACGTCAGCTTGTAATTCGCGCTCACCAACACCGGGGAATTTTCGTCAGGCTTGCCCACGCCATACAGCCCCGGTTTCACCACGTAGTGCATCCGGCCTATGCCCCACCGGACTTTACATCCACCGAGAAAATCCTTAAGCGAAAGCGTGGTCGGCACCACCGCAACAACACCCCGGGAGGTATTCGCAGGGCAACAGGTGCTTTCCGCGCAACAGAAATTATTCAGGTTCATGCTTCAGCATCCCCCGGTAGACGTATATTAATACGGTCATTAATAACCGAACACCATCCCTTGTTTCGTCATTTCGACCGCAGGGAGAAATCTCCATGGATCGAGCAATGACCGATGAAAATATTTTAAAGATTTCTCGTCACTTCGCTCCGAGGGAGAAAAGTTTCTCTTCGCTACGCTCATCGAAATGACAGAAAAAGACGCGGTCAATGTTCG
>WRKE01000111.1 GCA_009778235.1 Pseudomonadota bacterium | reverse complement strand
TCTTTTTTTCCGGAGCGGCTGTACAGCAAGGCCCAGGTTTGGGCCCAATGTGGCTGGCCTGCGATCATGGCCTTGGCGAGAACATCGACGCGCACATACCCGTCGGCCTCCACCCGCAGTACCCAGGGGTCGGTGGAAATCCATTCTCCCCTATACCAGAGGGCCTCTCCGGACCTGTCAACCTGGTTGAAGCGGCGAAGCGGCGTGACGCGATAATAGGCTTCGGGTTGCGAAAGCCTATGACCAGAGGTGGTCAGCAGCGTCAACACCTGGCTGGTTCGGCCATCGGTCAGGCGTTCCACCGGGGCCGCTGACCACCAGATAAATGGGGCAGCTTCAACCGCGCTCGCCTCCGAGACGAAACCAAGCCCGCAGGTCAGAAGACATATGAAAAAGCTCACCGCCATCCGTTTGCCAACCCGTGAAAAAAAAAGGGCATCCTGGGTCACAATCGACCCAGGATGCCCTTTTATCCTGAAAATCATAGCCACAAAAAAGACGCTCTGTCCAAAGCGGTCTTCCAAAGATTTTCAGGCAGGTCTTCTGACTCATCCCGTTTTCGCGGCCTTCCCATCTTGATTTGCAAGACAGTGACCAGCTAAGGCGAAAACGCGTCGCGTTACGACGCGACGAAAGGACTTACAGCGACGGGCTCGTCCCCGATTTGCACGGGGTTCCCTTGTTAGGCTATAAAAGCACCTGAAAACTATAACTTAAATAATATAGCCAAGCAATTTAACATAGGGTTCCGGTTTTGTCAAACCTTGCACCCTCAACTGAAACGTGCTATGTTACTAACTTAATTAGGCTAAGGGAACTCCGTGCAAATCGGGGACGGGCCCGCCGCTGTAACCAGGGACGAACGCGACAAGGGGTCGGGCCGCAAGGCCAGGCCAGCCACTGGGTAAAACCGGGAAGGCGTCGTGATTAGGCTGATCTGGAAGTCAGAAGACCTGCCTAGCTCTTTTGTATTTATACGATTTCCCCGTGGAATGGGCGTTCGTGCGATCCAAGTGTGGACAAACGGGCATCCCGGATCACCAACGGCTACTGGTGATTCGGGTTTTTTTGTTTGGCGGCTGGCTTTCCGCCTCCTGATGCCCGCCCCCGATACTTTTAGCGGAGATGTATATGCCGACCACAGAAACCTTATCCGTCAAAGACATGTTCCTTCATGCCGATCCGGTGGTGCAGGGAGTCATGATTCTTTTGTTTCTGGCCTCACTTTTTTGCTGGGTCATTATCTTTGAAAAGATGTTTATCATACGGCGTATCAGACGCTTGATCTGGCTTTTCAAGCAGGAGGCCTCCCAACTGCGAGATGATTGTTCGCTTGAAATTTTCACCGATTTTACCAGGGAAATAGTCGAAGCCGGGCTGGCCGAGAGCCGTGATGGCGCCGGACGGGAAAGCCGGGCCGATTTCCGCGAACGGGTGGAGCGGTCGATGCGGGCCGTCCTGAGCGGATGGCTTGAGCGAGTGGGAGCCCGCTCCACCTTCTTGGCCACAGTTGGGGCCACCAGCCCTTTCGTCGGGCTTTTCGGCACGGTCTGGGGCATTATGCACAGTTTTATCGGCATCGCCGCCGCCGGAGAAACCTCCCTGGCCGTGGTAGCCCCCGGCATCGCCGAGGCCCTGTTCGCCACGGCCATGGGCTTGGTGGCAGCCATCCCGGCGGTGGTAGCCTATAACAAAATCACCGTCACCATGAAAAAGATCACCAAAGAAGCCCTGGCCGGCATCGGGTTGGTCGGCAACCGTTTGGCCCGGCTGCATTTCAACCGCCTGGAGGGAGTAGAGGAAGCCTGAGAGCATGGACGACAAGGAACTCTTCGAAGGTACCGACGACGTCGGTCTGATATCCGACATCAACGTCATCCCGTTCATCGACATCATGCTGGTGCTCCTGATCATCTTCATGGTCACCGCACCCCTGATGATGGGCGGGGTCCGTGTCAACCTGCCCAAGAGCGGCGGTGATCCCCTGGCCCGGCCGGAGGCCCCTTTGATTGTCAGCCTGGATGCCGAAAACCGGGTCTTCGTCGATAAAGACGAAGTGGCTGAAGCCGGCCGTCACCAACGCTTTCAGGAGCTGGCTCGGATGTCGGAGAGCGGCGAGGTGTATGTGCGCGGTGACGGCGAGGTGAAATACGCCCGCATGATGGAGCTCATGGGCGAGCTGGGTCAGGCTGGATTCGCCAGGGTCATCCTGGTGACTGACGTCTCGGGCAAAGTGAAAGCGCCAGGTCATGGGGAGGGCGACAAGGCGGAAAAAATCCGGGCGACTTCTCCGTCCGCCATCGCTGAGGAAAAGTGACGCCTTGACCTCTCCGGCCGAATCAACATACGACCAAGCCGTGTTATGGCGCGCCGCCGCTGCCGCGCTCTGCCTGCATTTGAGTGTGGTCTTGTTGTTGGTTTTCGGAAACTTTGCCAAATCGGAGAACAAATATACACCCTTGGCGGTGGTGGAGTTCTCTCAATTTGACCCAGAAGGGGGGCGACCCGGCGGGGGAAAAAAGGAGGAGAAGGGCACGGCGGCTGCGCCTAAACCAGCCTTGAATCCGCCAAATAAGCCGGAATCCACGCCCGATGACCCGCTGAAAACTGTCGAGAGCGTTTCGGAAAAAGCAGCCCCGGCCCCATCGACTCCGCCCCGACCGCAAGAGAAACCCAAGCCGAAGAAACCCGACCCGAAACCCAAGCCTGAAAAGGCTACAATGGACGAGCAAAAAAGCGACGACCAAGCCCGATCATCGGATGCCAAGGAAGAAAACGGCGCGCCAGACAAATCGGGCATGGTCGCGGACCAATCGCCAGGTCCTGAGGGGAGAAACGGTGCCGCCGGCGGTGAGCCGGGCACTGGGCAGGGCGGCCTGGGCGGAGGCACGGGTACGGGAAATCCCGACGCTTTCAAGGCCTATACCGCCGCCATCCAAAAAAAGTTGAACCGCTATAAAAAATATCCGCCGGCGGCCCGCTCCCAAGGCCTGGAAGGCGTGGTCACGGTCAACTTCACGGTGAACCGCCAGGGCGAAGTGGTCCAGGCGCACCTGGACAAAAGCTCGGGGCATCCTGAATTGGACGAGGAGGTCATGGCCTTGGTCAAGAGGGTCTCGCCTTTTCCTGCCATGCCCACGGACATGACCCAAACCACCATTCATTTAACGGTCCCGATTCAATTTTCATTCTGGTGATCCTAGGCAATGAAATGGGCGTCTCCCTCTTTGCCAGCAGCACAAAGGACTAAAAAGCAGGTTGGGCCCTCGCTACACCTGGCGGCATCGAACGGCGCGAGCCGGACGGATCGGGACGCCACCGGTCTCGCGGTTGCCAAACGCAAATCTTTAATCTTCCGCTGGCTGCGACCCGTCAAGCCGCAGTCGCCCTTTCCGGGTGAAGACCGATTCGCCTTCCCCAGGTTCTGCCCCCTTGAGACCTGATAAGCCTTTTGGGCGAAAACCATTGATGTTAAACATATTTACAAAGTGGGATGATTAGGACTATCTTTATAGCCAGACACCATTATCTATGGGCATGATCAGCCATCAACCCACCAGCCAAACAAGTAAACCAAGACCATGACCCCCAACAATCCCGATCCGCGTGATTCTTCCACATCTCCCGTGCAGCAGCAGGTGGCCCGGGAGAATAAAAAAAGTCCCCTGCGACTGAGCCGATTGTTCCTGACAATGCGCCGCTATCGCAAGTTCGCCATGTTCGGCGTGGTGGGCCTCTGCTTGGTCTGGGCCGGGTGGTGGGGTATTGGCCTCTTGGGGCATGTCACTGAAAATGATGCCCGGGTGAAGGCGGATATGGTCATCGTCAGCAGCCGGGTCGATGGGTGGATCATTGAGCGTCCGGTCACCGATGGTCAGGCCGTGGACCAGGGGCAGGAAATGATCGTGATCGACCAGCGGGAGGCTGATCTCAAACTCGCCGAGTTGCGGGCCAAGGCCGAAGCGATTCGCCTGCGCCAGGAACGGATCGCTATCCAGCATCGGATGATGAAAACCACGGCCCACGATGCGGTGACCGCCGCCCAGGCCAACCAGCAGGCGGCGGCCTCGAAACTGGAACAGGCCCGGCGCGAGTTCAACCGGGCCGCGGAGTTGCTTGGCCGGATGGTTTCCCGCGAGGTGTGGGAACAGCGGCAGACCCAGTTGCGCCAAGCCGAGGCCGAGGCCCTGTCAGCCTCCTCCGTCCTGGCTGATGCCCAGGTAAAACTTGGTGATATCGAAGTGTTACATAAAGAACTCGATGCCCTGGCCCAGGAAGCGGCCCAGGTGGAGTCCCAGATCCGCAAGCAGGAGATCGATGTGGCTGACCGGCGGGTGCGTAGCCCGATCAACGGGATCGTGGA
>WRKE01000110.1 GCA_009778235.1 Pseudomonadota bacterium | reverse complement strand
GGCCGCGGATCATGGGGGGAAGAGGTCCATTGATGCGGCCCTGCGGGTACGTTGAAGTGCTGATATTTTTGTGGCGGGCCCGAGGCCATGGGGGTAGGATGTCAGGTACCACAGCAGACCCGGTGCGCGGCACCGGACGCTTGGTCACGAGCCCGGACAATGACCAGTGGGTGCGCGTTTTTCCCCCTCGGTCAGCCAGGGGCATTTCACCGGAACTTCAAGCCGAAGGCAACAAGCGCGGCATGCGGCGGGAGGTAGATATGCGCTCGGATACGGTGAGTGGGGAAACCAGGGTCACCATCCTGGTCGATAACGAGGCCGGAGCGGGTCTTGCGGCCGAACACGGTTTTGCCCTCTGGGTGGAAGCTGGTGGCAGGCGCATCTTATTCGATACCGGCCAGGGCGGGGTCTTGCTGGCCAACGCCCAGATCTTGGGGATCGACCTGGCCCAGGCGGACCACCTCGTGCTCAGCCACGGCCACTACGACCACAGCGGCGGTTTGGCACCGTTGCTGCGGCAGGGACACAGGACGACGCTCCACTGCCATCCCGACGTAGTCTCTCCTCGCTGTTCCATCCGCAACCGCACCGTCAAGTCCCTGCAAATGCCCGGCGAGGCCCTGGCCGCTTTGCACCGCTTTCCTGAAGGACAACTGCACTGGATCCAGCAGCCCACGCTGCTCGACGCCTTCGCGGGTCTGACCGGCCCCATCGCCCGCGAGACGATTTTCGAGGATGGAGGCGGCCCCTTTTTCCTCGATCAAGCCGGCCACCGGCCCGACCCGTTCGATGACGACCTGGCCCTTTGGGTACGGGCCAGGGACGGGCTGATTGTCTGCCTCGGCTGTGCCCATGCCGGCCTGATCAATACCCTGCATCAGGTGCGGCGCCTCAACAACGGCATGCATATTCAGGCGGTGATCGGTGGTTTTCATCTCCTCGAGGCGAGCCCCGAACGGCTCGAACAGACCATTGCCGCCCTGCGCCGGTTGGGACCCGAGCTGATCATCCCCTGCCATTGCACTGGAGAGGCGGCGGTCGAAGGCTTGCGCCGAGCGTTCGGCAAAGCCTGCCGCCCCGGCATGGCCGGCATGACCTGCCGCTTCGAAACTGTCGGGCCGTGAAGGTGGGGTTAATCCATTCGCGCCTTAATCGTGCCCATAAAAAGCTGTTCCTTACTCATGGTCGTCGTGAAAAGGCTCCATATGTACAGTCACCCGGGAGAGTTCCGGCATCCCGGCGTGTAAGGCCGCCTGCAAGTGCTTGGAGGCGGCATGCGCTTCATCCACTGTGGTTTGAGGGTCCATGCGGCAATGGAAGCTCACGCGCAGGCTTTTGCCATAGCGACGCGCCAGCACCTGGTGCGCGTCGTGGATCAAGGGCTCTTGGTCTACGGTATGCTGGACAATCGCCAGGATGCGGCTGGAATCCTCTGTTTGGACGATTTTTTCCTCGCCTTGTTTGCCCATGGGTTCGATGTGGGTCACGATGATCAGATCCTTTTCTTCCCCCCGTACCGCGTTCTCAAAGACGCTGACCTTGGCGTGGGCCTCTTTCAGCGTGGTTTCAGGAGGAAACTCCACATGCAGCTCCGCCAGGCGATGCCGCATTTCGTTTTCGGCCGCCTCCAAGTCAAAAAGTTCCACGGCATGGGGCACCAGCCCGTGCACGGCGGCAAGGCCTCGTAAGCGCATAATACGGTCGGGCGTGGCGCGGTCCTCATCCTGGTAAGGCACAAGGACCGCACTGATTGCGGCGTGCGCGACTATCTTATGCACTTCGCCTTCAACCTCCGCCCGGATCTGCTCGATCTCGTCAATCAACTGCCCCTTCATCACGCCCAGGGTCAGATCGACAAAAAGATCCGGTCCGCTGTGGCGCAGGCGTAAGGAGATGATGTCCTTTACGCCGGGTATCGCTTTGAGTGCGGCGCGGATAGTGGCGGCCACGGACTCGTCACCGGCATCCAGGAGCACATTGACCGCCCGTTTGCCCAGATTCCAACTGACGCGGATGATAATGGCCGAAACCCCCAGGGCGGCCAAGGCGTCGGCCCGCTCAAGCCAAGGGCGTAACACCGAGGATTCCGGTAAAGCCCCGGCAAGATACAGTGCCAGAATCCCCACGATGACCACCCCGGAAGAAAGAACGTCGGTGGAAAAATGGATGGCGTCCGCTTCTAACGCCTGGCTGTTATATTTTTTTGCGACCTTGAGCAGCAAGCGGGAACGGGATATGTCGACCACGATGGAAACGACCATGACAGCCAAAGCCCATAAGGACGGCTTGACCAGGGCGGGCGTGAAGAAGAGCCGATCCACCGCCTCCCAGACAACCCAGACGCAGATGGCCAAGAGGAGCGTTGATTCCACCAGAGCGGCCAGATTCTCCATCTTACCGTGCCCGTAAGGATGCCGGCTGTCAGGCGGAAAGGCGGAATAACGCACGGCAGCATAGGTCACGGCCGCGGCCAGCAGATCCATGGCGCTATGCGCGGCCTCTGACAAGATGCCCAGGCTGTTGGTGGAAAATCCCACGACCAGCTTCAGCACTGTCAGCAGCACTGCCGCTGTCACCGAGGTAAAAGCGGCGCTCCGTTTTTCGCGTTCCGCTTCATCTGTTCTGGTGTGCATATGGGCCCAGTTTATAGGTTTAACGGGGAATGGACACCCTATCGTGATCCAAGCCACCCGCGCGACTCCGGAGCATCTGTTGTAACCGCATCACCTCGGTCATTATTGTAAGGCTTGAAAGAGGGCGATAACCTTCGTTTCGTCCTTAATGCCGGGGCTGACTTCCACCCCGGTCATTAAATCAATATGCTGGGTTTGTGATTGCAGCACAATCTCCGCCACGTTCCCGGGGGATATTCCCCCGGCCAGGATGACCGGACAGTTTACGGCGCGTTGCAACTGGCTGAAAGCGGAGAGATCGGTCATACCGCCGTGGGCGGCGTTATCCGGCGTGCGCGGGTCAAAAAGCAGGGCGTCTATGCCCACGGCACAGAAAGCCGCCGCGGTTTTTTCCAGGTCAGGCGTATTCGGAAAAAGGGTTTTGATGATTTTCACGCCGTGGTTTTTCAACTCATTGACAAGCAGCGCGGTATCCGCAAGCGTTTCATTGCAGTGGAGTTGAATATAGTCCGGCTTGGTTTCCCTGGCGATACGAAGCACCTTATCTGGCGGCCCGCCGGTGACGACACAGGTTTTCGCCGGTTCGCCGACGAGAGCCATAAGCGCTTTTGCGGCTTCCACGTCCAGGTTCCACGGAACCGGGTACGGATATTCGACCACGAATCCCACCATATCCGCGCCGCGCCGAACGCACATCCGCACATCTTCCGCGCGCATCAGCCCGCAGATTTTTACGGACGGCCGCAAGGGAAATCGCTCCTTTCAACCCGGAGTGACCGATACATCGCCCCCATGTCATCAGCCAGCCACAATGCGGTTCCGACCAGAACCGCATTGGCGCCGGCGGATACCGCAAGTTTTGCATCCGTTGCCGTCAAAATACCACTTTCGCTGATAAGCAACGCCTCCGCTGGTGCGCCGGACGCGAGCGCAACGGTCCGGCCCGAGCAGCCGTCGTCCCGCTCCAGGGTCATAATGTCCCGATTGTTAATGCCAATCAGGCCTGCGCCCAAGGTGCCGGCAAAGGCCATTTCTTCCGCGGTGTGAATCTCCACCAGGGGCTCAAGGCCTAGTTCCCTCGCGTTTTCGTATAACATTTGCACAGTGTTTTTATCTGTGGTCGCGCAGATCAGCAAAACAGCCGCCGCACCCAGCTCCGCCGTTTCCAGAAGTTGGGCTTTGGTTGTGATGAAGTCTTTTCTGAGTACCGGTACATCCACAGCCCGCACAACGGCGCGAAGCAATTCGGCGCTTCCGCCGAAGCGACTCCGCTCTGTAACTACCGATAACACAGGCGCGCCGCTGCGAACGAGATATTGCGCCGTTTCCACGGGGTCGCGCCCGCGCAACAGGTCGCCCTCTTTAGGCGAAACACATTTGATGTCAGGAATAACCGCGGCAAATCCGCGTCCGTTTTCCGCAGTGATAGCAGAGGAAAACCCTCCTGAAAATCGAGCGCTCATGATGCCTTCTCGAAACTATTGGACATTTCTTTGAGTTCGTGCAGTTTTTTGGCTGCGGCGCCGCTGTCGATAAGTTCGCCCGCAAGACCAATTCCTGTCCGGAAATCGCCGGCCCTATCGCCGACGACCAGCGCGCCCGCCGCGTTTATGAGAATGGCATCGCGTCTGGCGTCTGTTATCCTGCCTGAAAAGACGCCGCGGATCGTTTCGGCGTTCACTTCGGGCTTGCT
>WRKE01000109.1 GCA_009778235.1 Pseudomonadota bacterium | reverse complement strand
AGCAGCAGCGGCGGGCCTCCTCTGGGGTGAGCCCTTCCTCGACCAGGGCCGGGACCAGCAGCTCGCCGGTGCCCAGGCCGGCTTCGCCGGCGCCGAAAAAGAGGAATCGTTGATCCTTGAGGGCGCCACCGGTGATCCGCAGGGCCGAAAAGATACCGGCCACAGCGGCCGAGGCCGTGCCCTGAATGTCGTCGTTGAAACAACAAACCTGATCGCGGTACTGCTGGAGGAGCCGGAAGGCATTACGGTTGGCGAAATCCTCGAACTGGATCATGCAGCCGGGGAACACCTGCTGCACCGCGAGGATGAACTCCTCGACCATCTCGTTGTACAAATCGCCCCGGATGCGCGGATGCTGCAGGCCTATGTAGAGCGGATCGTTGAGCAGGCGGGCATTGTCTGTCCCCATGTCAAGGGTGACCGGCAGGCTGCGCGAGGGATGGATGCCGGCGCAAGCCGTGTACAGGGCCAGCTTACCCACTGGAATGCCCATGCCGTCGGTACCGAGGTCACCCAGGCCGAGGATGCGTTCGCCGTCGGTGACCACGATGACCTGGATGTCATTGTAGGGCCAGTTGCCGAGCAGCTCGGCAATCCGCCCCTTGTCGCGGGCGCTGATATAGATGCCGCGCGGCCGCCGGAAAATGTGGCCGAACTGGAGGCAGGCCTGACCCACCGTGGGGGTGTAGACGATGGGCATCAGCTCCTCGATGTTGTCGAGCAGCACCCGGTAGAACAAGGTTTTGTTCCGATCCTGGAGGGCAATGAGGTAGACATAGCGCTCGATGTCGGTGGACTGTTTGCGCAAATTCTCCAGCACCCGCTGCACCTGCTCGTCCATGGTGTGCACCTTGGGCGGCAGCAGTCCGGTCAGTCCCAGGGCCTCGCGTTCCTCCAAGGTAAAGGCCGTGCCCTTGTTCAGGTTCGGGTCGCGGAGCAGGGCGATGCCGGTGGGCAGGCTTGCCACCCGACTGCGGGCGCGCAGACGGGTGCTGGCGTCGCCCCCGACGTTCTTCTTCAGCACGGACTGGAGGTTGACGTGGTTGAGAAAGCGCGACAGGGTCTCGCCATCGACCAGATCTTTCTCGAACCGGATAACTATCTCGTCTTGGTCATGCAGTATTGTATACATGGCATCTTTCTTCCTCGCCAGAGCAGGAGGCTGGACTTGTCAGAGCCGCCGGCACCCGGACGAACCGGGGTGAGCCGAGCAGGAACATTTTCAATATCTTATTTTATTACAACCAATTACCTAGACTGTCAAGGCCCCGGCGGTTCATCCTGCTATCACTGCCATTGAAAAGGCCCATTCTCTCCAGCCCAACCGGCACCTTTTGGGCAATAACTATCCAGCTCTTCCGGCCAACCAGTACAGGACAGCCCATCTCGCCATGTTGGCAATAACTCGTTTTTACTATACATTTTTTACAAGTCCCCAACGCTATCCTGACGGTTGGGAAAAAAATGTCCAGCCCGGCGCCAGATACAGATCCCGAACATCATCTTTTCAGATCAACATAAAGTTTTTATTCATTTTTTCCAAACAGTCCTTTCCTCGGCGGACTTGGCACAGCCTGTGCTTTCCTTGCCCCAGTTGGTCTCAGATTCATCAACCCAAGAACATAAGGTGAAGACAATGAACAGGACGCTTGTTGGCAGCATCGTTTTGGTCGCCCTCCTGGTCCTTGGCGGGTGTTGCTGGCCCCATCATCACGGCTCTGGCCGCTCCGGTTACCAAGGCCGCTACTACGATACCTACGATCAATACCAACGCCAGCCAGGCCCATATTACGGCCGGAGATAAGCCTTTGCCATTACCGGCAACAGGCTGATTGTATCGAACAAGAAACTACAATACGGAGAGATGCGGGGGATCAGCCGAATCGGCCGGTGATGTAATCTTCGGTGAGTTGGTGGTTCGGATTGGTGAAAATGCGGTCCGTGGAGCCGACCTCGACCAGGTCGCCGAGGTGAAAATAGGCGGTACGCTGGGAAACCCGCGCCGCCTGCTGCATGTTGTGGGTGACGATGACGATGGTATACTGCTCTTTGAGTTCGGTGATCAGGTCTTCCACTGTGGCGGTGGCAATGGGGTCGAGGGCGGAACAGGGCTCGTCCATGAGGATGACCTCGGGCCGGACAGCGATGGCGCGGGCGATGCAGAGCCGTTGCTGCTGGCCGCCGGACAACCCGGTGCCCGGCTGGTCGAGGCGGTCGCTGACCTCGTTCCACAGACCGGCCCTTTTCAGCGAGCCCTCGACAATGTCCTCAAGTTCGGACTTGCTGCCGGCCAGGCCATGGATCTTCGGCCCATAGGCCACGTTGTCGAAAATCGACTTGGGAAAGGGATTGGGCTTCTGGAAGACCATGCCCACGCGGGCCCGCAGTGGTACCACATCCACCTTCCGGTCATAGATGTCAAGCGCATCCAATCTGATTTCTCCAGCGACCCGGCAGCTGGCCACGGTATCGTTCATCCGGTTGAGACAGCGCAGAAAGGTCGATTTGCCGCAGCCCGAGGGGCCGATCATGGCCAGCACCTCGTTCTTGCCGACATCGATGCTGACATTTTTAATGGCATGCTTGTCTCCGTAATAGACGTTGACCTCCCGGCAGATCATCCGGGGCCGCTCGACAAAGGGCAACCCCACGGTCTGGCGATGGTCGCGGCCCACTTTGCGCGCCTGGGTCATCGCCACAGCCATGTCTGTTTCGTTTTTATTCATCGTCACCACGTCAGCCACGTCCAGGACCGCATCCAGAGCCGTCATCATGTTTTCGACCTCCTCCACAGGGATACCGCTCTCTCTGCCGCCAGGAGGCGACGACGCCATTTGCTGTTCATCCCGCCTCAACGAGCACGACCCAGCGAACGGAAGCGGCTCCGTCCGCTGGGTTCGATCGTTTCCGTCCACTGCGCACCGATGCGCGCGCCTGTGCGCGGCGCCATCGTATTCGTGCGCCCCACAGGTAGAGTACGATTATTTGTTCACGTAGACGTTCAGGGCCTTGGCATTGGCCGCCATGGCCTTTTGTTCATCTCGCGGCATGGGGATCAGACCTTTATCAGCCAGGTACCCCTGCTCACTCCAGGCCCGGTCGCTGGTAAACTCGGCCAGGTACTCGGCAATGCCCGGAATCTTGCCGACATGATCTTTCTTGATATAGACGAACAGGGGCCGGGACACGGGATATGTTCCATCGGCGATGGACTTGAACTCCGGCTGCACGCCTTCAATGGTCGAAGCCTGGATCTTGTCGGCGTTCTGGTCGAGATAGCTGAAACCGAAGATGCCCAAGCTTTGCGAATTGGCTTCGAGCTTCTGAACAATGAGATTATAGTTCTCAACGACCTCGACATAGGCGCCGTCTTCACGCAGGGTCTGGCATACGGCCTTGAATTTCTTTTCGTCGGTCGACTTCAGTGCCTTGATCGAAGGGAATGAGGAGCAGCCATGGTCCATGATCAACTCGACAAAGGCGTCACGGGTGCCCGAGACGGGTGACGGGCCCAATACCTCGATCTTCTCCGCAGGCAGTTTGGGATTCACATCATGCCAGGTCTTATTGGGGTTGGGCACCAGTTGGCCGCCATCCGCGGGGTTGGGCACTTCCTTGGCCAGGGCCAGGAATATATCTTTACGGCTGAGCTGCATCTGTTCGGCCTTCTTGCTGTTGGCCAGAACAATGCCGTCATAGCCGATCTTGATCTCGACGATCTGGGACACGCCGTTTTTGGCGCAGGCTTCGACTTCCGACTTGCTGATCTGACGGGAGGCATTGGCGATATCCGGGGTATCGACCCCGACTCCGGCACAGAACAGTTTCATCCCGCCGCCAGTGCCGGTGATTTCTATCTTCGGGGTCTTGAACTTGGTGCTCTTGCCGAACTGTTCGGCCACGACGGTGGCAAAGGGGGAAACCGTGGAGGAGCCGACGATCGAGATGTAATCGCGGCCATCGGCGGCCAGGGCAGAAGCGGCCGAACCGGCGAGCAGCGCGGCGACGGCCAGAGTGTGCATAATTTTCTTCATGAATAATCTCCTGAATATACGAGGTTGATGCCCGGAACGGTCTATCCGTCCCATTTGTTTTCGGGACAATACACCCGCCCTGTTTGCCTTCTGTCAGCAAACGATTCAGATTGCATTACCAACGGCGTTCAAATTTGTTGCGCAGCAAAACCGCAGCGGCGTTCATGGTCAGCAACAGGAGGAGCAGAACCATGATTGCCGCCGCGGTCCG
>WRKE01000108.1 GCA_009778235.1 Pseudomonadota bacterium | reverse complement strand
GATGGCGGCGACCTCGCGGATGCGTTCCTCGAACAGGCCCAGGGTGTTGGGATTGGTGAGCATGATCCCCGCGGTTTCCTCGTCCATCAACTCGGCCACCAGGGCTGGATCGAGCATGCCCTGGCGGTCGGATTTGACCGGTATTGCCTGGTAGCCGCACAGGGCGGCGGAGGCCGGGTTGGTGCCGTGGGCGGTGTCCGGGATGAGAATCTTGTGGCGCCTGGTGCCGTGGTGGCGGTGCCAGGCATGGAAAATGAGCATGCCGGCCAGCTCGCCGTGGGCCCCGGCCGCCGGCTGGAGGGAGACGGCATCCAGGCCGGTGATGGCGGCCAGGTAGCTTTGGAGTTCATGTAAGAGCCGCAGGGTTCCCTGACACAGCTCATCGGCCAGCATCGGATGGGTGGCGGCAATGGCCGGGGTGGCGGCCTGGCGCTCGTTGGTCTTGGGGTTGTACTTCATAGTGCAGGAACCGAGGGGGTACATGCCGCTGTCCACTCCGAAATTCCACTGCGACAGCCGGGTGTAGTGGCGGACCACGTCGACTTCGGAGAGGTCGGGAAAGTCAACCGGTTCGCCCAGCAGCCGGGGGTCGATGGCGGCGGCGTCCACTTCGCTCTTGGGGATCGACATGCCCATCCGCCCCTTTTTGCCCCTGTGCCAGAGCAGGGGCTCGTTGAACATCAAGCCGCCGGTGCCCGGAAAATCGCAGGTCTTGCTCATGCGCCCACCTCCGCTGCGATGGTATCCATGGTTTTCTTGTCTATGGTCTCGGTGACGCAGAACAGGTAACGGCCGGCCAGCTCCGGATAGAGGCGGCCCAACTCCAGGCCGGCAACGATGTTTTGGGCCAGCAGCCGCTGGCGCACCGGCTTGAAATCGGTGGCGAACTCGACCACGAATTCGTTGAAGGTCGGGCCGCTAAATACCATCCTGGCCCCGGCCTGAACCAGCAGGCCCTTGAGATATTCGGCGCGGTCGTAATTGAGCCGGGCCAACTGCCGGATGCCGGTGCCACCGAGGGAGGCCATGTGAATGGCCGCGGTCAGGGCGCAGAGGCCCTGGTTCGAGCAGATGTTGGAGGTGGCCTTTTCCCTGCGGATGTGCTGCTCGCGGGTGGCCAGGGTTAGCACGTAGCCGCGCCGGCCTTCAAGATCCCTGGTCTCGCCGACCAGCCGTCCCGGCAGGTTGCGGGTGAAGGGGGCCTTGCAGCCGAACATTCCCAGGTAGGGGCCGCCGAAGGAGCGAGGCAGGCCGAAACTCTGGCCCTCGCCGCAGACGATGTCCGCGCCGCAGGAGCCCGGATTTTTGAACAGGCCAAAGGCCAGTGGCTCGGTGAAACCGGCGACCAACAGCGCCTCTGCCTGATGGACAGCCACGGCCGCGCTGTCCAGGTCCTCAATCACCCCGAAAAAATTGGGCGATTGCAGGGCCACGGCGGCCAGGTCACCCTGTGCACCGATCCCGTCCAGGTCGGTCCGACCGCTGGCCAGGGTGTCCAGTTCGACGATCTCAAACCCCGCCGGCTGGAGATAGGCCCGCACCACGGCGCGGTAATGGGGATGAATTGCCTTGGCCATTGCCACCCGCTGTTTCTTCTTGGCGATCCGTAGCGCCATCAACAGGGCCTCGGCCAGGGCCGAGGCGCCGTCGTACATGGAGGCGTTGACCACGTCCACCCCAAGCAGACGGGCGGTCAGGGTTTGGTATTCGAAAATGGCCTGCAGGGTGCCCTGGGACATTTCCGGCTGATAAGGGGTATAAGAGGTGAGGAATTCGGAGCGGCCAACCAGGGCGCGGACGGTTTCCGGGATGTGGTGGTGATAGCTGCCGGCGCCCACCAGCGCCGCTGTCTGTTCGTTCACCGCCATGGAGCCGGCCAGGTCGCTGAAGTGGGCGTTGAGCTCCCATTCGCTATGGGGTGCGGGCAACTCCCAGGGGCT
The DNA here is from genome assembly GCA_009778235.1 of Pseudomonadota bacterium. Lineage (GTDB taxonomy): Bacteria > Desulfobacterota > Desulfobulbia > Desulfobulbales > Desulfobulbaceae > Desulfobulbus. The sequence continues at coordinate 2,296 of WRKE01000108.1, read as the reverse complement.
GGTCATGCGGCAGTCGGCTGGCACCGGGGCAAACAGCCCGTCAAGACTTCCTGTCCCGACTGCGGCCAGCATGGCATCGATTTCCTTAGGCGTGTGCGGTAAATAACGCATGGCCTAGCCTCTGAGCAACCGCAGATACGCGGCGAGGTCGAGCAGTTGTCCGTATTCGCCGGGATCAGAGGGCTTGATTTCGACCAGCCAGCATTCATAGGGTTGTTGGTTGATCAGTTCCGGGGTGTCGATCAGGGCGGTGTTGATTGCGACCACCTCGCCGGACATGGGCAGGTACAACTCGGACACGGCCTTGACCGATTCCAGGGTGCCGAACTCGTCGCCCTTGGTAAAGGTGGCGCCGATGGCCGGCAACTCGATGAAGACGATGTCGCCCATCTGGTCCTGGGCAAAGTCGCTGACCCCGACCAAAACGGTGTCGCCGGTGGGCTTGGCCCATTCGTGATCGTCGGTGTAGCGGATGTCGGCCGGCAGATTCAACTCATCTATTGTTTTCATGAACGTATCTCCGTTATGCCGCCAGCATGGCAGCCAGGGGGGCACGGGCGGAGCGGTCCGGTCGGATCTGGTCGCGGATCTCCACCTTGAGGGTGCGTTTACCGTCGGTGAGCAGGACTTCGGCACCGGGCGGCAGGGGGGTGTCAAGCCGAACAAACCCGCAGCAGAGGCCGCGCGGTGTAAACGATTCGGGCCGGCCGCCCGCCACCGGGGTGGCGATACTGACCACAACACTGCCCACCCGGTCGATGGCCATGTCGGTGGTGCAGGTGAGCACGCCTCCCAGGGGGGTGGAGTCGAGGGCGGTCACCTGGCTGGCGGCGCCTGCGGCAATCTTACGCGGATCGAAACCGGCAAAGGCCAGGGTGCAGGGCGTTGATCGGGCCGCCAGTACTGCCCGGTTGCCGATGAATTCCTTGGTGAAGCCTTTGCCGTCCTCGTCCCAGGGCAGCGCGAACAGCCAGGGGTTGCGGGCAAAGGGCCAGGGGCCGATGTCCTGGTGGGACAGCGGCAGGCCGGCACCCGCCCGCAGGGAGTCGCGGGCCGCAAGACCGCAGGGCAGCAGCCCTTCGGGAGCCCCGGCCTCCAGCAGCATCCGCCAGAGGCGGACTGTGTCTTTATGGTCAACGAACAGCTCAAAACCGAATTCACCGGTATAGCCGGTGCGCGACACCAGCACCGGGGTGCCGTCGAGCAGGGTCACCGGCGCCCCGGGCAGGAACTGCGGAGCAAAGGTGCCCTTGAAGGAAAAATAGACCATTTTATCAAAAACCTGATCCGGATCGCGCAGGATCCGGGCCAGGATCTTGGCCGCGGCCGGTCCCTGCAGATCTATCTTGCCAATGGCGTCAGTGTGGTCGTCGATCAGGGCGCCGGGATTTTTTTTGTTCTGCTGTTGCAGGTGGGCTGCGATCGGTTCACCCATGGCGGCGTTGACCACGAGCAGGTAGTCATGGGCGCCGCATTGGTAGACAATGGCATCGTCCAGCACCTGGCCGTCATGGTCAAGCAAAACCCCGTAGACACAGCGGCCGGGCGTGAGCAAGGTCTTGCCGACGCCGATACAGCGCTCCAGATCTTTGGAAAAGCAGCGTTGCAGCAGCGGCCGCACGGCAGGGCCGCGCAGGCTGAGCACCGCCATGTGGCTGGTGTCGAACAGGCCGGCGGCGGTGATCGGGGCCAGATGCTCGGCCTTGGCTCCGGCCGGATACCAAAGCGGCATCTCATAGCCGCCGAAGGCGGCCATCTTGGCGCCGCGGCCGACATGCCAGGCATGGAGCGGCGTGGTTTTCAAGGGCGTAGTCATGGGCGTCTCAATGGATTATCAGTTTTTCTCTGCCGTTACCGGCGCGGGTTCGCCGGTGAGGGGAACCTTGAGGTTGAAGCTCTTGTAGACCACAAAGGTCTCGACCGATCGCACGTTGTCGATGGTGGCCACCTCCTGGGTGAAGAATTCGAGCAGGCCGAACTCCTTGCTGAGCATGGCGGTGACCATCAGGTCGAACTGGCCGGTGACCACGCAGACCGAGATCACGCCCCGCAGTCTGCTGAATTCCTCTCCCTTTTGAACCAGGTCCATTCCCTTGACCCGCACCCCGACCATGATGATCTGCCGGTCGGGCATCGCCTCGGGATTCACCAGGCCACCGATTTCGAGGATCCCTTCGTCGATCAACCTCTTGACCCGGGAGCGGACCGTGCCTTCGGCCAGCGACAGTTCTTCGGCGATTTTGCTGAACGGGGTCCGGCCGTCCTTGAGCTGGTTGATGATGGCGAGATTGGTGGC
>WRKE01000107.1 GCA_009778235.1 Pseudomonadota bacterium | reverse complement strand
CTGCAAGGCAATATACATTAATTACGATAAATCAACAATATAAATGTTTATGTGCGGGTGGCTATTGCAGTGATTTTTCGAGATTGCCTATTGAGATACTTGTTATTTTAAGATGAAAAGCCTTCTGCTTGCCGATACATTGGATTTGTGAAAATCTTCAACAATATCAAAAAGAAAAGGCTTAGATGAACTCTACCCAATACCACCAGCAACAACAAGAGGCAAAACGGCTGCAAGGCCGGATTTCTTCCTTTCGGGAAAATTTCAAGGTCGGAATCCTGCTGAACAAGAGTGGTATCCGCAAACTTCGAGGGGTGAAACCACTGGCCGTACTCACTGGCATCTTTACCTTGCCGTTTGCCGGGGTCAATTTCTTCCAAGGTGTGGGCAACAACCCGGAACTGGGGTTTGCCCAGGATACCGCCTACGAGTTCCTGAAGAATCCCCGGCACAACTGGCGGAAGTTGTTGTTGACCTGGTGACGGTGGTGGTCCGGTTCATGGAGATACTGACCAGTGAGCAGCGGGAAAAAAATCAAAGTATTGGTGGTTGACGATGCCATTGTGTATCGTAAAGCTGTTGGTGACGTCCTGGCCGAAATGGACAAGGGGAGGTGGCGAGAATGCCCATAACGGCAAAATCGCGGTGGCCAAGATCCAGAGCCTCAAGCCCGGCCTGCCTGCCCTTGGTATCGAGATGCCGGAAATGAACGGGGTTGGCATGGGATTAGATGGCACCAAGGCTTGCGGACCCTCAAAAGCAAAAGAGAACCCATGTTATTGTGGGCAGGCAGCCTGCGTGGTCTATGGCATGCCCAAGACCCCGGCGGAATTGAGGCTGACGGATGTAGTTGCGCCTCCGGACAGAATCGCTGCCGAGATTATATGGTCGGTGAAATCATGGCCTTCTGGAAACGATGGTGCCCATGCTGAAAATACGTATGGAGGAAATCAAACTCTTCTCCCAATATATTCACGATATTTCAGGAATATATCTTGACGAAAACAAAAGGCGCTTCCTGGAGACCCGGCTCCATGCCATCGCTGAGGAGCAGGGATGCGCCAGCTACCAGGAACTGTATCAAAAGTCCAAAACCGATGGCGCCAAGGTCATTGAACGGAAAATCATTGACGCCATCTCCACCCATGAAACCCTCTTTTTTCGCGATAGCGATCCGTTTGATCTGTTGCGGCACAAAATTTTGCCAGAATTGATCGATGCCCGCGCACCGAATAAAAGAGCCCCTGCGCTCAAAGCCAAGCTGAGGATCTGGAGCGCCGCCTGCTCCACCGGCCAGGAATTGTACTCGGTGGCGATCATGCTCCATGATTTGCTTAAGGACCTGTCCAGGTACTCCATCAGACTTTTGGGCACCGATATTTCCGATGCGGCCATTGCCCAGGCCAGCAGCGGCAAATTCAATAAATTCGAGATCGAACGTGGCTTGTCCCGGGACAAGCTGACCAAACACTTCACTCCTTCCGGTCCAACCTGGAAAATCAGCGACCAGATCCGCTCCATGGTCACCTTCCACAAGTTCAACCTGATGCAGCCATTCACCGGGTTGGGCAAATTCGATCTTATCCTCTGCCGGAATGTGGCCATCTATTTCACCTTGGAAGATCGGAAAAAACTCTTCAACAAAATCGCCGATATCCTTGCACCGGACGGTTACCTGTTGATCGGCTTAACCGAATCCCTCACCGGAATCTGCCCGCGATTCATTCCGAAGCTCCATCTCGGGTCGATATTTTATCAATTGCCGCCCCCGCGGCCTGCCGGCCCTTGAGCAAGCAATGACCAAGAACTATGAACCCCCATGACATTCTGGCTGATGGCGACGATGCGGTAAGTTGCAATCCAAATGACGAAGAGCCTCTTGGTATCTCGATCGCCGTAGAACCAGAGATAGGACAAAATGCATACCGACGAATACGAAATCTCCATCGGCCGTGAACTGAACCATCATCAACATGTGGTCAAGAAAATCCGGGCTGGTCTTGAGGGGCGGCGGCAGCGCTACCAGATGGACTACGCGGAGGCGGCCAAAGCCGCGGCGGAAGGAGGCCTTGCCATCACAGCCAAAGAATTGGCGGCCTGGCAGGAAGACCTCGAGGCGCTGCCCCAGTGGGAACAGCGCCTCGAAGAGTATCGCCAGGTTTTGGCCATGATGCGGATATCGGCCCCAAGGCCTTGAGATCAGAGCTGATCAGTGGCCGGTCGGAAAAAACAGATGGCTTAACCAGTAGAGGAAGACCAGGGAACCAACCCCGATACCGATGGACCACCGGATCAAGGAGAGTTCCACCGGCAGCAGGGGTTCGTATTCCATCTTCTTGATTTCGTCAGCCACATTCGATTGCTGCTTTTGTTCCATGATATGACCTCCGTGCTAGATGGTAGGCGGTTTGACGCCGTGGAAAAAGAGCCATGAGATAAACAGGCCGACCCAGATGATGAAGCCGAACAGGCTGATGCAATACACCAAGGCCAGCTTGCCCAGACCCTCCTGCATCAGCTTCTTGAAGTTGGATACCAGGCCGATGGTAAAGAAACAGAGCAGGAAGAACAAGCCCCTGAAGACATCGCCCTGATTACTGGACGCCTTGGCCTGCCCCAGGAACGTCTTGGGCTCCTTGATCTTGTCATTAACCTCTTTCTGTTGGGCCTTGACTCCGTCAAGATCCTTCTTCAAACCGGCCAACGCCACCGGATCGGCGGTAGCCTTCATCTTGGTCTCGATCGAGGTAACCTGGGCCTTCATCTCGGCCAGTTCCTTATCGGCCGGCCCTATGGCCTTGGCCGCCGGCCAGCACATCACCACCAGGATGACGAAGGTGAGCACATAGCCAATGACGAATTTAGGGAAACGGTGCCAGATCTCGCCGGCATCCACCTTCTGGCCCGGCTTGACGTCGATCTTGGCCACCCAGATATAGGCCAATAAAAAGGCCCAGACCCCGATGAAGATATCGATGAACATCTTGACCGTGGTGGCGGTCATGGTGATCCACCCCTCGGCATAATGGATCCCGGCGGCGTCCAGGGCCTGGGCGCGAATCAGGGCGTCGGTGATGGCACCGCTGGCAATGGCGCCGCCGTCGGATTTCACCGCCAGCCCCATCCAGGCACCGGCGACCAGGGGCTCGGTCCACAGGAAGAACTTGGCCATCAACGGCAGGATCACCATTTCAATGGCCACAAAGATGACCACCAGCGAGGAAACCATGATCGGCACAATGGGCCGGGCCCGGATGGCGCCACCGGTGGCGATGGAAGCGGACACGCCGCAGATCGAGATACCAGAGGCCAGCGGCGCCGACCATTCCCGGCTGAACTTAAAATATTTGCGGGCAATGTAGTACACCACGGCCCAGTAGATCAGATAGGCCTCGACAATGGCGCAGAAGCCCCGGAACATGATGTTCGAGGCCAGGCCGAAGGACTCGGCGGCCTTGATGCCCAGGCCGGCGCCCATGATGACGATACCGGTTTTGATGTAGAGTTCCGGCCGGGCCGCCTCTTTCATCAGGTTGGCGAGTCCCGGGAACAGGTTGCCGATGATCAGGCCGAGCACCAGGGCGATAATGAAACCGAACTCGCCGCTCATGCTCAGGGCCCAGGGGATACCGAACTTGGCGGCCTGCTCTTTGGTGGCGGCGATGTAGCCCCAGTGCCCCAAGAGCCAGCAGAGATAACTGAGCCAGAAGGCCAAGGTGAAGCCTACGACGAATTTCGGCACATTGGCGCCCAGGGCGATCGCCCCCAGGGTCATGACCACCAGGGCGAACAGGTAGGTCAGGGCCACGGTCACGATGGGCGCCATACCCGGCTTCTTGTATTGCTGCCCCACCTGCAGGGCGGAGACATTGTCTTCAACGGTGACCGTCGATTCCTTGCCGTCCTTGGTTTTCAGGGTCAGCTTCTGGCCGTCGATCTTGGTAATCTCACCTTCCACCCCTTTGTATTTGGCGGATACAGTGCTGATCGCCTTGGCCGGGTTGACCCAGACCTCTGCCTTGGCTCCCCAGCCCAGGATATCCACGCCCTGAAACGAGCCCAGGCTGAGGCCGAAAATGATGAGACCCAGAATCAGCGCCAACCAATCCTCGCTGATCCACCCTCCTCCTTCCTTGCGTTGCATGACTTCTTGCGACATAAGACCTCCTTTTTTGGAAATGACAATCTCGTGAAACCGGTTGTGGTCTCACGGGTCCCCTCCTGCCCCC
>WRKE01000106.1 GCA_009778235.1 Pseudomonadota bacterium | reverse complement strand
GCTTCCTGCCGCTTGATTTTGTTCTCTGTTCTTCGACCGATGCGAGCAAGCGATTGCAGGGGATCAGGAAAGAGCTGGACAAGCGCTGCCGCGGGTACAAGCGGCGGATGGAGGCTATGGTCAAATCCACCTGCCATCTGGATCAGAAAGTTGAGATGATAAATTGATCACAATCGAATGCATGCATCCAGCTTTACCAGCCTGGATATTTCCGCCAGATTCGCTCATTGAGTTCTTCATTTTTGCTGTATTCGCCTATGTCCCAATCGCGCCACGCATAGAGATCTTCCGCTAGTTCGGTAATCACTTCACGTAATTCCAGAGGCTCAAGCCATGTGGACGGGATGGCCTTTACGCCATACATGGCACCCAACAGGTTGCCAGTGATAGAGCCTGTGGAATCGGAATCGCCAGTATGGTTAACCGCCAGTATCACACCTTCCCTGAAATTACGGGCGACCAGCGCACAATAGATGGAGATGGACAGTGCTTCCTCAGCGACCCAGCCTTGTCCCAATTTGGCAATGGCTTCATGGGGTGGCATGGATGAAGCGGCAAGTTCTTCGGCCATCTCAATGGCGTTCAATGTTTCCTTATGGGCATCCTTCTTCCTGCAAACAGCCTGTGCTCCTTTGCAAGAATCATCTATGCCATTGCCCGTCGTCATCTTTTGGAGAAGAGCCTTCGCTACGGCTAAGGCGCCCTGTAAAGATGCCCCATCCACGAGCGCCAGCACCAGCACTGCCAACACACCTCCAGTCAACGCGCCGGTCGGGTGTCCGTGGGTCTGGGCTGCTAATTCCGTGCCCAGAAGGAAGGCATCGTCAGCATTTCTCCACCCCTCCTCTTTGCGCCACGCCATCAATCCCACAGGAGCCATACGCATGACGCCGCCGCACCCTTTGCTGTCGTTGCAGGCAGGGTCGCCAAAGGCTTTCATGGCCTTTAACGCTGACAGGCAGGTATTGCCCGGAGCACGGCGATTGTGCAACGCACGCTGCTGAAAAAGCCAACCGTCGCCAGCTATGTCATGCCCTTTTATGGCCTTGCGCTCTCCTTGAGTCAGCAACCAACGTAGGTAAGCATGAGACACTACCGATGGTATGTGACAAATCCCTTTGAAACAGAATCGTACATGTGCCCGAAGCAAACCTTCGGCGGTAAACAGGGTCATTTGCGTGTCGTCGGTGATGGTTCCCAGACCGCTGTAGGCAGGAGCATATTCTGTAATACCGTCAGGGCTGAAGGTGTTGAATATTTCAGAACGCCGCATGAATTCCACCGGCGCGCCCAAGGCATCCCCCACCGCGCCGCCCAATAGGCAGCCTAAAAATCGTCCTTTGACTGTGCGTTTTTGTTGGCGTTTGCTATGCCACAGTGGAAACGCTACTGACGTCGTTTGCTCTGTATCCGTTTCCGTATTGTCATTTGATTCTTCTTGTTCTTGGGGAGAAAGCGAATAGTGGACGCCAAGCTCCGTGACCACCAAGGCTGCGGCTCTCGATGTCAAATCTTTCATTTTCCTCCAATCAGCAGCGATAGTTCCATCGTGCAGAATGCCTATGCCCGTCTCCCAATAAGAAAGATAGGCTTCTCCACGACCAGCGGCATAGTGGTTCCCCATTCCTGCGGAAGCATCCAGGGCGTACTCCCAATTGTTTTCCCGCATATTAACGCCATATTCCGGATGTGGAGTCTGGCCTAAACCGATCAGATAGCCCGTGCTTTTAGCGTCAAGCGGACGGAAAACCGCCACACGGAGCCGCCCGTCGCCTCTGTTGACAATCGCGGCAATGAGCAAGTCACGTCGCTGAATCGTGACCAGTTTTGCATTGAGATCAATCGGGCCGATTTCCAGCCACCAATCGTCACCGGTAGCGGTAATTATTTCACGGGTATCCTGTGGCGCTATCAGTTGCGCCAGTCGTTCCATTGCTGGCTCAAGGCTCTGCCATTCAACATTCCCAACCCGGCTGCGCTGTTGTAAGCCGTACAGCATGTCAGCAAATGGCAACTGGCCGTCATTGCTCAAAGCTGTGTCCAAACTGCGTATGGGCACAGAGTACGCAATATCAGGCAGGCTGTAGGTGTGTAAACTTTTTTGATTCAAGTGAATATCAACAAAACTTTGCATATCTTGTTTCATATACACACCATGGCCCACCTGGAGACCGAAGAGAATACTGTGGATGGCGTGGGCGGGATGGCAGAAAATTGAGTGGGCATCTCGCTGTCATGCCTATAGCCGACATTACCATGCCAAATAGAAACAAAAAAGGGAGCTAACCAGGCGTAAATCCTGGCCAACTCCCTTGATTTTCTGGCGCGCCTGGAGAGATTCGAACTCCCGACCTACGGATTCGTAGTCCGGCGCTCTATCCAGCTGAGCTACAGGCGCAAAACGGTTTTCTCATATACTCCGAACCGGTTGCGGATTCAAGCTCTTTTTTCCCTGGCGATCAAATCCGGGAGCTGCGCTCATTTGCCCAGCACATCGGTCTCGAAAAAGTCGATCTGGTGGTCGGCGGGCCGCATCTCCATCCTGGGGATGATGTCGATCCGCGCCGAATGCCGGCTTTCCAGCTCGGCCAGCTCGGCCCGTTTCTTATTGAGCAGGTACTGGGCCACCTCCAGCGGCAGGCGGCATTCGATCCGCGCCACTTTTTTGCGACTGATGCCGGTCTGAATGCGGCGCAGATAGTAGAGCGCCAGGGTCTCGATCGACCGGACCACACCCCTGCCCTGGCAATGATCGCAGGTCCGGTAGCTGCCCTTCTCGATCGGCGCCCCCATCTTCTGACGCGAAATCTGCATCAGGCCGAAACGGGAAATCTTGCTGATGTCCACCTTGGCCTTGTCGCGCTTCATGCTGATCTTCACCTGCCGTTCAACCTCGCGGATATGCTTCTTGTTCCGCATGTCGATGAAGTCGACCACTATCAGGCCGCCCAGATCGCGCAGCCTCAGTTGCCGGGTCAGTTCCGCCGCGGCCTCCATGTTGGCGAGGAAGATGGTCTCGTCGAAATCGGCGTTCTTCGAGGTCCGGCCGGAGTTGACGTCAATGGCCACCAGGGCCTCGGTGGGGTTGATCACGATCGAGCCGCCCGAAGGCAGGGTCACCTGCGGCTTGAAGATCGACTCGATCTGCTCCTCGATGTTGAACTGGTTGAAAATGGGTTTGGCGGCGCGGTGGAGCTTGACCTTGACCCGGCGCTGCTTTTCCGGCAGTTGACTGATGAAGGTGCTGACCTGTTCGAGCGACTCATCGGTGTCGACGGTGATCTCCTTGATCTCGGGAAAGAAATGATCGCGGAGAAAGCGAACCACCGTATCCTGCTCCTCGTAGATCAGGGCCGGGGCCTCCATGGTCTGGCCGCGCTCTTTGACCTCCTCCCAGAGGATCAGCAGGTTCTGGAGGTCTTTTTCCAGCACCACCTTGGTAATCTCGGCGCTGGCGGTGCGGATAATATAGCCGAGGCCCTCGGGGATCTCGAACTCGCTCATGATCTCGCGCAGGGAGGAGCGCCGCTCGTCGCCGACAATCTTGCGGGAGATGCCGGCGGAGTCGCTTCCCGGCATCAACACCAGGCAGCGGCCGGGCAGCGACAGGTAGGTGGTCATGTTGGCGCCTTTGTTGCCGGTCACCTCCTTCACCACCTGGACCAGCACCTCCTGCCCTTTCTGGATCACTTCCTCGATCTTGAGCTTTTTCCAGTTTTGCTGGGCAATGACCGCGCGGACCCGCTCATTGACATCCTGGCGGTAGTACTCGGGATGGATCTCGTTGAACGGCAGAAAACCGTTGCGGCCGGTGCCGATGTCGACAAAGGCGGCCTGGAGATTGGCCTCCACCGAGACGACCCGGCCCTTGTAGATGTTGTTCTTGGTTGGCTCACGGTCGATGGTGGTGACATGGAACGATTCGAGCCGCCCGTCCTCGACCAGGGCGATCCGGCATTCTTCCGGCTCCTCGGCGTTGATCAACAGCTTGCAGGTGACCGGTTTTTCCGGAACATCCGACACATCCTCAACATGATCGTCATCTTCCTCCGCTGGTTCATCAGCGATATCGGAAGGTGCCGCCGGCTCGTCTTCGAGGGTGGCGTCCAGCTCCTCGGTGACCGCAGTGGCCGCCGCGTTCTCGGCGGCCGTTTGTTTGGAGCGTCTTCTCCCGCCCCGGCGAGACCGGCGCTTTTTGGCCGGCGCCGCTTCTCCGTCCTGGCTGGCC
>WRKE01000105.1 GCA_009778235.1 Pseudomonadota bacterium | reverse complement strand
TGGCTGGCCGGCTGCTGGACTCGATCTGGAAGGAGGGCCCCGCCTATGTCAAGGCCGGGGTGATACTGCACGACTGCTGTCCCACGGTGCCGTTGCAGCTCTCCCTGCTGGGCAAACAAGGGTTGCGCGCCAATGACACCCTGATGGCGGCCGTCGACCAGATCAACCACAGCGGCCGCGCCCAGGTCTTCTGGGCCAACCAGGGCATCGACCCGTCCTGGACCATGTTCCGCAACCACCTCTCCCCCGCCTACACCACCGACTGGAACGCCATCCCCCGCGTGCGCTAGCCGCTCGGCACCCCGGCGCGGGCGGGCAAGGGCCCGCAGGGACAACAACGGACAGCCTGACCATGGTCACCCACACCATCGGCTGCGGGCCGAATTCGGCCAGGTCCGCAAGGGACGACCGGGCAACCATATGGCCTTGGGCAAACCGAAAACCGCCTGGCGCTCATATTTCTTTGGTCCCATCGCCAATAGCGGCTACAATCGAAGATAATATGGATAAACTGCCGGCATGGGTTGACGACGGATAAATACCACGGGAGATACCAGCGCATGGAGACCAACCAGAGGGAATACGCCCTGGTTTTTCAAGGTCAGGTGACCGAAGGACAGGACGTGGAAGAGGTAAAGGCGCGCTTCACCGAATCCATGCGCTGCGATCCCGCGAAGACCGAAACACTTTTCACCGGCCGCCGGCTGCTCATCAAGCGTTTTCCCACCAAGGAGGCGGCCGAGCAGGGGGCTCTGTGGCTGCGACAATTGGGCATGGTGCTGGAGGTGATCGCGGTCGAAAAAAAAGAGGATACCCAGGCCGCCTCGGCCCTGGAGCAAACGCGGGTATCCCCTCCCCCGCCGGAGCCGCCGCTGGTACCGCCATCCGCAACCGAAGAGCCGCCGGCAACCCTGCCGCACGGCCCGGAGATATGGGATGAAACGCCATCCAGGCCACAGGCGGATGCAGAGCGGCGCCTGCCCTTTGTTTTCAATGGCCAGGGCAGCGAATTTTTCAAGATCTGGATCGTCAATATGCTCTTGAGCATCATCACCCTGGGCATCTGGTCGGCCTGGGCCAAGGTGCGCACCAAACGCTATTTTTATGGCAACACCTCGCTTGATGGCAGCGGGTTCGAATATCTGGCCGACCCGGTGAAAATTCTCAAGGGGCGGCTGCTGGTCTTTGGCGTGTTCGCAGCCTTTTCCCTGATCACGAAATTTTATCCGTTATTCAACCTGATCGGTGGTTTGCTCTTCCTGCTGCTGACGCCGTGGATCGTCCGGCAAAGCCTGCGGTTCCAACGCCATTATACGGCCTGGCGCGGGGTGCGTTTCGCCTTTGTCGGCACCCTCGGGGATGCCTCCCGAGCCTTTGTGCTCTGGCCGACGCTGACCGTGCTCCTGTTTTTCCTGCCCGCGATCTGGCACCGCCAGACCCATTACCTGATCGATCACTCCTGCTACGGCTCGACCAGGTTGGTCAACCGCAGCACAATCGGAAATTTTTTCGTTGTCTTTGGCCTCCTGGCCTTGCTCGCTCTTTTGCTGTCCACAGTGACCGCCATCATGATTCCTTTGATCGGGCTCGACCTGATGACACCATCGTATCGGAGCCAGCCGGGGGAGATTATTTCGGCATGGTTGGTTATACTCCCCCTGATGACCCTGGTCTGGATAATCATGGCCGCCCTGTACAAGGTCAGGATGGTCAATCTGCGCTTAGGCAAAACCGAGATCGGGCCGCACCGGATCGTGACCCGCTATACCTTTGGCTCGTATCTGTGGCTGGTGTTGACCAACACCCTGGGCGTCATGTTGAGCCTGGGAATGTTTTATCCCTTTGCCAAGGTTCGGGCCGCCCGTTATGCCGCCGAGCGGACCGAGATGGTCATCCAGGGCGATCTCGACCACTTCGTCGCCAGTCACCAGGCCGAGGTTTCAGCCCTGGGCGGCGAGGCCGCCGATTTCTTCGATATGGACATCGGCTTTTAAGTCACAGGGCGGCGCGCTGGGTTTTGAACAGCAATTTTATGGATATTTCAGGAAATTATTTCGATGGCCGCTCTTCCCACCCTTGTCCGGCGGTGCTGTATCGCCACGGCAAGGGTGCCGGCGTTCTTAACCCGGCGGGAACCTGTCTGGCCTGGGTGGAGGATGCCCTTAGCCTGAACATCGCCTCCCGGGTTGGCGACACCAAACGTTTTGTGCGTTTTCCGGACGGCGGCGTGTTTGAAACCAACGACAACGACGCCATCGACCGCCTGGCAGCCTCAATGCGACATCGCACCGGACTGGCCCACCGGCTGGAATCGCGGTGGCGCTATGCGGCCATTGGCCTGATGGTGACCCTCCTGTTCACCTGGGGCTCGATCCAATACGGTATTCCGCTGCTTGCCCGGGTGGTCGCCTTTTCCATTTCCGCCGAAAACAACCGGAGGATCGGCCAGGGGGTGCTGGAGGCGCTCGACAAAACGATTTTTTCACCAAGCCGCCTGCCGCCCGAAGAGCAAGAGCGGTTGCGCAGCCGTTTCCTCGCCAGGATCGGCGCAGTAGACAATATTCCCCTGGCCATCGAGTTCCGCCAGGCGGAAAAGAACATCGGTGCCAATGCCTTTGCCCTCCCCTCCGGGACGATCATCTTCACCGACCAATTGGTGGGCCTGGCGCAAAACGACGAGGAGTTGCTGGGCGTTTTCTACCACGAGGCCGGTCATGTCCAAAGGCGGCATGCCCTGCGCGGCATCTTGCAGCAGTCGGCGCTGGCCGCGGTGATCGTCGCCGTCACCGGGGATGCCTCCTCGGTGGCTTCGCTGGTGTCCGCCGCCCCAGCATTTCTGGTCGAGGCCGGCTATTCGCGGCAGTTTGAGGACGAGGCCGATGGCTTTGCGGTGGCGCGGATGCGGGAAGCAGACCTTGATCCCGCCCATTATGCCCGGATCCTGACCCGCCTGGAAGAGGCTAAGGGCGGCAAAACCGGGGAAAAAGGTGCATCCAGGTCACGGCTGAACGATTATCTCTCCACCCACCCGGCAACGGCCGAACGGATTAACCAGATGAAAAAACAATAGATTCTATTTTTTCCTCCTGTCAGCGTCCCTGCCTCCATCAATCGATCAGTGCCCAGGCCCTATCAACACCGAATCCTCAAAGTAACGCTGGCGCTTGTCCGGCTTGAGCCGGGCCAGGTCCACCACCACCAGGCCATCGACACAGTCGCTGAAATCCCGGTCAAGGTTGAAATCAACAAAGGCCACCCCGCCCGATAGGCAAAGTTCTGTGTACTGTTTGTACAGGGGAGGAATCGAGGTGCCCATGGCGGCCAGCATGGATTTGAGCCGAGTCAGATCCTGCCGGTAGTCGTCGCCCCGGAAGGAACGGGCCAGGTCAGTGGCCGACAGCGAGAAGCGGAAGGGATGGCGCGGAAGAGCCTGGTCATCGGCTGCACCGAAATAGAGCTTGTAGAAATAGACCAGTAGCTCCTTGGCCGCCCATGGCATGGCGTTGCTGATGCTCACTGGCCCAAACAGATAGCGGTAATGCGGGTTACGGCGAAGAAATGCGCCGATGCCGTGCCACAGATAATCCAGGCCACGCCGACCCCAGTAGCGCTGCTGGACAAAGCTGCGACCTAGCTCCAGCCCCTGGTCGAGACAGGTCAATCGGCCAGGTTCAAACCAAAACAAGCTGTAGCTGTACAGGCCCTCGCAACCTCGCTCTCTGACCACCGCCGCCGCGTCGGCCAGCCGATAGGCGCCAACGATCTCCAGATCCTCTTCCGACCAGAGCACTAGATGGCGGTAGTAGCGATCGAACTGATCCATGTCCTGCCGCTTGCCCGATCCTTCGCCCACCGCCCGAAAGGTCAACTCCCGCAACCGGGCTATCTCCCGGAGCACCGGCAACTGTTCGTCGCCATTAAACAAATAAACGGTCTTGTTATCCGGCGTTGTGCCCAGCAACTCGCCCGCCCGCACGGCCTTCTTGAGATCTGTCCGCCGCTCCGGTCGGGCTATGGCCGTTTCAGTAGGCAGGATGCCCTTCTTGCCCGCACCGATGCGGTAAAGATGCCGACGCAGCAGGTCGATTTTGTCTTTTTCCCGAATTTTGAGGCTGTGATAGGCAGCATGGGAAATCAAGCCACCGATGGTCAGCTTGAGGGGCGCCCGCCGATGGCGGAACATCTCACCAACCAGCATCAGGGTGGAAAGCGGCTTCGCCAG
>WRKE01000104.1 GCA_009778235.1 Pseudomonadota bacterium | reverse complement strand
ACGGTCATTCATCACCGAACACCATCCCTTGTTTCGTCATTTCGACCGCAGGGAGAAATCTCCATGGATCGAGCAATGACCAATGAAAACATTGGAAAGATTTCTCGTCACTTCGCTCCGAGGGAGAAAAGTTTCTCTTCGCTCCGCTCATCGAAATGACAGAAAAAGACGTAGTCAATGTCCGATGAATAACGAATTCATTAATATCGCCAAGGCGGCCCACACGAACTACAAGATCGAATACCACTTTGTTTGGGTAACGAAATACCGTTACCTATACCGTTGTTCCAGAAACAGGATGCTGCCCGTCGCCGTGGGAAATTGCTTTGCTATGCCAGCAGTCGTTCAGCCCGCCCGCGCATTTTTTCGCGGGGTGTTGAACGTTTCCGTAGCGCGGGAAGGCCTTGAATGAATCTGTATCAGGTGTTCAGCCATTCCGGGCCGCTGGCCGGCAATAACCGGCAGCAGCGTCACTGCCCCCAGTGCGGCGTCCGCTTCGCCGAACAGGTGCTTGCCAGGTTTGAGCGGCAGCGATGCGAGCGATGTGGATATGTCCATCATCTCAATCCTGCCCCCGGCATCACCATGCTGATCAAGTCGAAGACCGGTGATATCCTCATTGGCCGGCGCAGGGCCACGGTCCACTGTGGCGGCCAATGGTGCCTGCCCGGCGGCTACATCGAGTTCGAGGAATCGTTCATCGACACCGCCCACCGGGAGGTCCGGGAGGAGACCGGGCTTGCGGTCCGAATCAACGGCATCGTCAATGTGGTGTCCAACCATCTTGACGATGGCCACCACACCCTGGTAATCGTCCTGCTTGGGGAGGCCCTGGCCGGCCGGCCCGAGCCCGGAGACGACCTGGAAGAACTGATGTGGATCGACCGATGGACGCATGCGGGCATCGACTATGCCTTTGAGGCTGACCAGCGGATCATTGATGGGTATTTTGCCGGTAACCTGCAACTATTGCCGATCGACGCCCGAATCGAATAAAGAAGAACCTGTGCGGCCAGGTGGCGGCGAAACCGCCGGCCCTGCCAAAGGAGGCTTGGAGCAATGTTTGAATCAGCGGAATTGGGTCATAAAATCAAGAAATCCGCCTACGACAAAGAAGTGCCCGACCTGCGGGAGGCGCTGCTCGATATCCAGATGGAACTGGCGAAATCAGGAGCCTTCCAGGTGATCATCCTCTTGGGCGGTTTGGACGGCTCCGGCCGCGGCGCCACTGCCAATCTCCTCAACGAATGGATGGACCCGCGCCACATCCAGACCCACGGCATGGGCGAACCCTCCGACGAGGAGCTCGACCGGCCGATGATGTGGCGCTTCTGGCGGGCCCTGCCGCCCAAGGGCAAAATCGGCATTTTTCTTGGCTCCTGGTATACCTGGCCGATCCTGAACCGGGTCAAGGGCATCACCAAGGACTCTGATCTCAACCAGAGCCTGGAGAGGGCCGTGCAACTGGAAAAGATGCTGGTGGACGAGGGCGCGCTGGTGCTCAAGTTCTGGTTTCACCTGTCCAAGGAAAAGCAGGAGAAACGGTTCAAGGAATTGGAAAAGAGTTCCTTGGCCTACGGGACGACGATCAAACAGGACAAGAAACTTCTCAAGGAGTACGACGCATTCCAGGCGGTGCATGAAAAGGTTATCCGCTACACCAGTACCGCCGAGGCCCCTTGGTTGGTCGTCGAGGGCGTGGATGCGCGCTACCGCAACCTGACCGTGGGCAAGGTGATCCTCAAGGCCATCCAGGACCGGCTGCGGCTGGAAAATGCGCCGCCACCCCGGATTCTGGCGCCGCCCCTGATGCCGCCCATCGACAATCTGCACCTGCTGAAAACCTTGGACATGACCCAGGAGATCGACAAGCAGGATTACAAGGTCGAGCTGGAAAAATTGCAGGGCCGGCTCAATGACCTGACCCGTGACCCCAAGTTCAAATACATGTCGGTGATCGCGGTGTTCGAAGGCAACGACGCCGCCGGCAAAGGGGGTAGCATCCGCCGGATCACCGGTGCCCTGGACGCCCGCTCGTACCAGGTAATCCCCATCGCCGCGCCCACCGAGGAGGAACGCGCCCAGCCTTATCTGTGGCGGTTCTGGCGGCATCTGCCGCGCAAGGGCCGGGTGACGATCTTTGACCGTTCCTGGTATGGCCGGGTGCTGGTGGAGCGGGTCGAGGGCTTTTGCTCGGAGGCCGATTGGATGCGGGCCTACGGCGAAATTAACGAGTTCGAGGCCCAGATGGCTCGCCACCGCATACTGGTGATCAAATTCTGGTTGACCATCACCAAGGACGAGCAGTTACGGCGGTTCGAAGAGCGGCAGCAGATCGGCTTCAAGCGGTTCAAGATCACCGATGAGGACTGGCGCAACCGGGAAAAATGGGAGCAGTATGAACAGGCGGTTTGCGACATGGTGGACCGGACCAGCACCTTGAATGCCCCGTGGACGCTGGTGGAGGCCAACAGTAAAAATTTTGCGCGCGTCAAAATACTCAAAACCTTGTGCGAGCGGGTTGAGGGCAAGCTGAAGGAACTGGGCGCACAGGGCCTCGATTATTTGGACCCTCCCAAAAAGAGCCGCTGAAGCAAAGGCGCGGTTCAGGAAGCGGCGCCTGGCGAGGCGCGCAATCAAGGAAAACGGCTCCAGCACGCGGCTGAAAGGGGCATCGGCAACGGGGGGTCGCGGCGTCATCGCCGGCAAACAATGTGCCGCTGGTCATCCCGGACATGGCAACCGGGAAATCCCGCGTTCCGATCTATTATCCCGGCCTGCGGCTCGGAGCCGTTCTTCCCAGGGGGTCAGGGCCCATCTTTGATGGCCCCGAACCGCCCGCCGCACTGGTCCGGAAGGAGGCACACCGCGCCTCCCCCAAAAAAAAAATCCCCGGACCATCATGAAATGATCCGGGGATGCCCTTTTATCCACGTATCGCCGCCTTCTCCCTGATCCGCGGGGAGAGGCCGTCATTTTTCAGGCAGGTCTTCTGACTCCCGGCTCATCCTCCCGTCGCGTCTTCCCAGCCTTTCGGCCAGTGACCATTTGCAGCGGTTGTCCCCGGTTACAGCGGCGGGCCCGTCTCCGATTCGCACGGAGTTCCCTTTTCATCCTCAATGAGGAACCTGAAAGTTGTCCGCAAGAGAACTTGATCGACCCCTGAAAGTCAAGCTGAATCTCGCCGGTGCGGACTGCCCGCCCGAACCGGCAAGGTGGGTAACATTCGCCCATTCCGGCATTGCTTCAAAGAACTGCGCCTGGGCAGCGGTGATGAGACTTCCTGTATAAATCTTGGCAGGCTGTGTCCCTGTCTTCGTAAGCAATGATATTGTCGCCATCGTCGAAATCACCAGATAATGGGTGGGGTTTAATCGTAGGCATTGTTATTCCCTCCTTTGTATTGGTTACTTGTTAACCGGCGGCCCAGGCTTAACCGGACTCCAGCGACATGTTGCATTGACATCAATTGGGCGTAGTGTTAGCCAAAAACTGCTCGTAACGCGCTCAAGCGCCAGGATAAAATAACGTTCTCGGTAGATGATGACGCTGTTGAAATTCGGAAAGCCATCATCCTTGTCAGATGATCGTGGCATCCTAAATACGTATACTCCTTTTTTGCTATCCGAGTTGTTACAATTCTCGGTAAAAAACTCTCCAAAATTACCGCCACTTGTAACCGGATACCACGGAACCCCTTCCCGGTTCATTGGCCCATAACCGCTATCTTCATAGAAGATATATCGTGTCTTTTCTTGTGGCTTTAACGATGGCAGTTCAAAAATCTTGAAAGGCGGCAAGCCGTACCAGGCTTCGCATTCCAGCAAATCATTATCGGCATCATCACCGGAAAAACGCGCCTCGCACATGTAATCGAAGCTGAGCGGCACATTCGGCACACATCTCTTGGCGAACAGTGTTCTTCTGGCACGTTGTTTCCATGGGTCAAGGGCCGGGTCTTCATAGCTCATGGTCTGCACGACCGGATCGACAAAACGGATGCCTCGCATCTCTTTGAGAGCGGTAAAGACCTCGTGGCACATCGAGTCGGATTGCGTGCTTTCGTATAACGGCGCTTCCGCCAGCACCTTTTGAATGGCCGCCGCCTTGTCCGATTCCTTGGCGTACAGCGGCGATTTCGGCTCAAAAAAGGTGGCCAGTTCCGCCTGGCGCGTCCAGTAGGCGTGCTTAAAACACACCTCCCG
>WRKE01000103.1 GCA_009778235.1 Pseudomonadota bacterium | reverse complement strand
GCCGGCGGTTGAACTGGCAGCCTAACTACTGGCAGAGATTCCACTTAATAAATCCCTACCACTTGTCCAAACAGGTGAGGCCACTTCTCTTCTCTCCTGGCAGGCCGTATTCGCCTCAGGGGAGAATGTGACCTACAGCTATGACAATCACCACCGGCTGGTTGCTGCGGACACGGGGAAATTATCAAATTAGGTGATAGAGTCAGCTTAGGCAACGACTCTGACGGTGTGGTTGTCATTGTTTTTGATACGGACGAATACAGTCTTGGCTATCCAGAGACCCGATGGGGAGGCTATTTAAAGAAGGGGGTGATGATCTCGTTTCCTAGATACGGGCTAATTCACTACGAAGAGATACTAGAGTCTGACAACGTCGAGTTCATAGATCGGGGCGAGTGCGCGAACCCCGACGCTAACGACCAAGACTGACTTTCAGCCGGTCAGGAAGGACCGTTTAAGGGCAGCAGAGCACCTGATTGCCGCCGGCGGCCTTGGCCTGGAGCAGGCAACGTTCGGCCAGCAACAACAGGGTCTCGGTCGTGGTATTGTGGTCAGTGTTTTCCGAAGTGAAAGCGGTCACCCCGAAACTGGCGCTACAGATAAGGGGATGGCCATCCTCGCTCTGGCCGAGCCGCCCGCATTTTTCTCTGAGCCGGGAGGCTACCTGGCCGGCCCCGCTGATCGAGGTTTCGGGCAGGATCACCAGAAATTCGTCCTCACCCCACCGGGCAATGATGTCGATATCCTGACGGGTCACCTGGGTGGCGGTCTGGGCAAAACCGGCGAGGACCGTATCACCGGCCTGGTGGCCAAAGGCCTCGTTGATCCGCGCCAATCCGTCGAGATCGCAGAGGATGATCGAGAGCGGATGGCGGTAACGCAGGGAGCGGCGCAGCTCGCGGTGGAGGAGACCAGGGATCTGCGGCCGGGCGTAACAGCCGGTGAGAGGATCAGTGAGCGACTGGAGAGCGATTCGCGCCAGCAGGCGCTGCTCCTGCTGGAGAAGCTCGTATTGGCGCACGGTATCGATCAGGATGGTGGCCAGGATCTGCGGCGGCGTACTTTCCGGCACCACCCGAAAAACAGAGTGGCTGTTGGCCAGCGGCAACAGTTCGGCCAGTCGGTTGTCAGGCACCAGGAGCAAAGGGATGGGGCCGGTAATCGGATCGATCTGCTTGATCAGAGAAAGACCATCCATGTCGGGCAGTTGGGCAGCGACCAGCGCCCCCTTCCAAGGGGTCGTTTGGGCCAGGGCCGCGAGGCCATCCTGGCCACTGGTCACTATGGTCGCATCAAATGAGGTTGAAAATTCAGAAAAGAATAGTTCAAAGCTCAGGTTGTGGCTGATAATCAGGAAAGGGGAACCCATAATGCTGCTCCAAGTGGCAAGGGAAGGGGACTTAAGAAATTATATCATCGCGGCGGTGGAATAATAAAGACTCTTTTTCTTGGCAGGGGTTGTTGGATCGTATTAAAAGAGGCCCTGGAGGAGTGGAAGCATGAACGAAGACGAGAAAATTGACGGCTGCAAGCCGGAAATAGACTATCCCTGCCGCTGGCAGTATCGCTTGATCGGAGAAGAACGCCACGCCATGGTCGCGGCCATCGGCAGGATAAAGGACATGGCCGGGTGCGCGATCGTCGACGGCAACGTCAGCAGCGGTGGCCGTTATCTGAGCCTCACCGTGGAGACCACGGTTGCTGATGAGGCCGAACGAATGCGCCTGTATCAGCAGTTTGGCGCTGATCCGGCCATCAAGGTGGTGTTATGAGCGATTTTCCGCCAGAAGGGGGAGAGGCGACCCTGGTCGATAACAAGGTTATCCCGGTGATGCGGGAGGCGATTCTGACCATGCAGATGCTGCTGTTCATGGTCCTGCGGCAGTCCATCCACGACCGGTATGTCGATTGGACAGAGCCCGAGCATACGAGGCTTGCCGGAGCGGTGATCAACAACCTGTTCGGGACCCGGCCCGCGGATGCGGCGGTGGCGGCCTTTGGCGCGGCCAACCGTGAACTGGTGGAACGGGAGTTGCGGGAGCTCGCCCTTACCTGTGCACCGCTGATGCCGTTGCTCACCGATACATTGAGGATGAAGACCATCTGTGACAATCAGGAGGGCATCCACTCCATCCCAACCCTGCTCATGGCTAAGGCGCTCGGCATCCTCCAGGAGGAACGCGAGTTGCCGTTGCCCTCCACCTTCATGCAGAAGGTCCGCGGTCTGGCCGCCGAGTATGGACTGGTTACGCCGATGGTTCCTGCCCACGAAGCACCACCAAGGTAGCGCCCCAGGAACCGCTGGTTTCGTCGGCCAGACGGAATCCTGCCACCATCTCCAACCGGCCGAGCAGGGCGTGCACCGTCCGCCGCAGGGTGCCGGTCCCCTTGCCGTGCACGATGCGCACCCGCAGGATGCCGCGTTGCCGGCATTCTTCCAGGTAGTCGGGCACGAGCGTCTTGATCTCCGCCGGATTAAAGGCGTGCAGGTCCAGGGTGCCGTCGATGGGCATGGGTACCGGCTCCTGTTCCAGGTCATCCACGGGATTCTCCCCGCTCTTTCAGCAGATTCAGGGCAGCGGCGGCGGTCCGCTGCGAGGCGCCCGGCCCGCCCAGACGACACCGCACCTCCGCCAGCCCTGTCAGCATTTTTTGTGTCATTTTACCATCTTGGATGATGGCCAAGGTGGTTCGGGCGATCTGTTCGGGGTTGGCCGCGTCCTGCAAGAATTCGGGGATGACCTCACGCTCGGCGATCAGGTTGATCAGGGAAAAGAAGCGCAGGTTCCGGATCAAGAGCCTTCCCAGCCAGTAGGTGTGGGGGCTCATCCGGTAGGCGGCCACGGTCGGCACGTCCAGGATGCCCAGTTCCAGCACCGCGGTGCCCGAGGCCGCCATGGCCGCGTCGCAGGCCGCCATCATCGCGTAACGGTCCTTCTCGATCACCCGGATGTCGATCCGTTTTTGCCAGGCTGCCAAGCCGTGTTGGTCGAGCAGGGCACGGCTGATGGTCGGTGCCTGGGGAAGTAAAAAGATGCCCTGGGGCAACTCACGGGCAATCAGGCCGGCCGCGTCCAAAAAAATCGGGAGCAGGGTCGCGATCTCTTTGCGGCGGCTGCCGGGCAACAGGCCGATCAGGGGCCGGTTGGGCTCAATGGCGTGGAGGCTTCTGAAAGCATCGGGCGAGAGTTCGGATTTGACCGAATCGAGCAGCGGATGGCCGACAAAATCGACCTGCAGGCCATGGCGGGCGTAAAAGGCGGGTTCAAAAGGAAGGATCACCGCCATGCGGTCGACCAACCGCTTAATGGTGCGAACCCGGCCGCTGCGCCAGGCCCAGACCTGGGGGCTGATGTAATAAAATATCGGAATGCCGAGTTTTTTTGCCTTCCTGGCCAGAAGGAAATTGAAGTCAGGGTAGTCGATCAGGATCAACAGCTCGGGGCGACGGGCCTGCATGCGTTCGATCAAGGCGCGGCGGGCGCGCAGGATATCGCCCAGATGGCTGAATACCTCCACTGCGCCCACCACCGCCAACTTGGCGGCATCGGCCAGCAGCTCCACGCCCGCACCCCGCAATTCCCGGCCGCCCATGCCACAAAAACGCAGGCACGGATCAAGCTTGAGCATGGCCTGGACCAGGCGGGCGCCGTGCAAATCGCCCGATGCCTCACCGGCCACGATCATGACCTGGCGATCTTGTTCATTTTTTTGCATGGATCACCAGTGGTCATGGGGCTTGAGGAAGGGCAACAGGTCGGCGCGGCCCTCGTCCCGAAGGATCTGTTCGACCCGCTCGCAATTGTTGTGGATCTGGGCAATCACCTGCAGGGCCACGTCCAGGGCGCGGCGGCCATCTTCCCCGCTGACCGCCGGTTTGCTGCGCTGCCGGACATGAAGGATGAAATCGCTGAGCTCCAGTTCAAGGGCGTCCTGATCCTGAAAGGCTGACTTGTTGATTTCCGGCACCGGGTGGGCGCCATCCTTTCCTGGCCGCAACCGGACCTCCATGATTTCCTTGCGGCCGAAATCCACCGACAGGTATTGGCCAGGCTGAAAGATACGCATGCGCCGTATGTTTTCCATGGATATGCGGCTCACCGTGATGTTGGCCGTGCAGCCGTTGGCAAAGATCAGGCGGGCGTTGGCGATGTCGGTTAAGCG
>WRKE01000102.1 GCA_009778235.1 Pseudomonadota bacterium | reverse complement strand
GGGCACGCCCGGCACCATGCAGGTTGCCCCGGTCTACGGGGATGTTGTTGCTGAAATCAATGATTTTTTTGCCGAACGGATCGCCTGGCTGGAGCAACAGGGCATCAGCCGCTCACGTCTGGTCGTCGATCCCGGTATCGGCTTCGGCAAGACCCTGGCCCACAACCTCGCCATCCTCCGCGATGTCGCGGCGTTTAAGCGCCATGGCTGTCCGGTGTTGATCGGCCATTCGCGCAAATCCTTCCTGGGACAGTTGCTTGACGTCCCTCTGGCGGAGCGGGATTGGCCGACCGCGATGATCTCTGCCCTGTGCGCCCGGCAGGGTGCGGACATCCTGCGGGTGCATGGGGTGCGGGAGACCTCCAGGGCCTTGCGCTTGATGGCTGCCTTGGCCAGTTGAGGCGTTTGCTGGTCATGGGCGTGGCAATGGTTTGGTTGCGATCGGATGAAAGCATTGCTGGTGGGTTATATCGTTTTTTTTATTAAAATTCAATATGTTACTATCGCTACCTGCTGTATTGGCAAGAGGAAATGGTATTAGGCGGAAGAGTCGCGGGGCCAAGGCCATGGCCGCTGGTTGATATGGGTGCCATGGACCAGCGGACCAGGCAAGGGCCATGGCCGGTTTTCACCCCCTTTTGCTTGACATGCCTCTGGTGTTTTTTTTATATTATTTAATTTTACCGTCTTGTTCGTCGGGCAGCGGAGGCCGGGGGTTGATACCTGGCCGTGGGTGTTTGCTTGCGGGTTTTCAAGCAAATGCCAACAGAGCTGTTGATGGCGAAACTATCTGGTTTGCGCTTTTGTCTTTCCCAATAGTTTTTGATATCCAAGAGGATCTGCCATGAAACAATTCAAGATTAAAACCATCAATACCATTGCCGAGGAAGGGTTGGCTCTGTTCAACGATCGGTTTGCGGTCAACCCCAATGAGGACAATCCGGAAGGCATTGTCGTTCGCAGCTCCAAGGTCGACCTGGGCCAATATCCCTCGCTGCTGGCGGTGGCGCGGGCCGGGGCCGGAGTCAACAATATTCCGGTGGACGAGGCCACGGAAAAGGGCATTTGCGTGTTCAACACCCCTGGCGCCAACGCCAATGCGGTGGTGGAACTGGTCTACACCTCATTGGGCATTTGGGTGCGCAACGTCGAAAAAAGCATCGAGTTCTGCCAGGGACTGACCGGGATGAGCGACGAGGAGATCAACCGCGAGGTGGAGGCCCGGAAAAAGAAGTTCAAGGGCGAAGAGATGGCCGGCAAGACCATGGCGGTCATCGGTCTGGGCAAGATCGGCGTTGGTGTGGCCAATGCCGGGTTGCACCGGGGCATGAAGGTGGTCGGTTTCGATCCCTTTCCCGCCATGGACAATATCCACCTCCTCGATCCCCAGGTCACCTTGACCCGATCCCGCAAGGAGGCCTTGGACAATGCTGATTTCATCTCCATCCATATCCCGCTCAACAAAAACACCAGGGGATATGTGACCTACAAGGATTTCCTCGAGTTCGTCAAGGACGGCTGCGTGCTGATCAATTATGCCCGCGGGCCGGTGGTGGACGAAGACGCTATTCTGGCGGCCCTGGAAAGCGGCAAGCTCCGCGGCCATATTTCCGATTTCCCTTCGGTGAAATTCATGGGGCAAGAAAAAATTCTGCTCACCCCGCATCTGGGGGCTTCCACGGCCGAATCCGAAGAGAACTGCGCCACCATGGCGGTTCGCGAACTGAAACACTATCTCGAGTTCGGCAACATCGTCCACAGCGTCAATTTTCCCAATATCGAGACCATTCCCACCGTGGATGTGCACACCCGCCTGACCGTGATCAACCGTGACCAACCAGGCATGATCGGCCTGATCAGCAACATTCTCGGCGCGGCGCACATCAATATCATGAACTACACCAATAAGAGTAACGGCACGGTCGGCTATAATATCATCGACTGTGCCGGACCGGTCCCGGATGAAGTGCAGACCAAGATTGCCCAGCAGGAAGGCGTGCTGCGCGTCCGGGTGATTCCGCTGGAGATTCGGGGTCAGCATTGACGGCTTGAGTAAAAACTACCCAGCTTGCTTGCGGGAAAAGTTCAAGACATTAAAAAAGTTGAACCGTCTAGTTGGCTGTTTAAGCGGAGTGTTTTCGTTGTGAGTCACGATGGACCAGGGTTTGATTTAAAATATTGTACTTTTCTTTCCGCAAATGATGGCCATCCTGGAGGGGATTATGCGGTTATCTGGTTGGAATAGATATATTTATTTGCAAAACAGAGGTGCTTGGAAAACGGGCACGATAAATGCTAAATTGAGATAGTTCTTCATCTCTTCTCTCCTTTCCGGCTTGATTCCCCCAGAGAATCAAGCCGGTTTTTTTTGCATGATGCAAACACCCCTTGCCTCTGTCTTCTTGACCGCCCTGCCACGGTACCATCAGCCGCAGTTGGAGGAGGCTGTCGATGGGCTGCTGAACGCGATGCTTGAGCCGCGGGCCTTGCGCACGGCCAAGGTAGTGCTCAAGCCCAACTTGATTACCGCCAAAAACGGCCAACTGGCCTGCACGGACAGCCGGATGATCGTGGCCGTGGCCCAGTGGTTTCAGGCGCATGGCGCCCAGGTGGCTGTCGGTGATTCTCCTTCCTTTGGTTCGGCCCGGGCCGTGCTTGCGGCCATTGGCGCCCTGCCGGCCTTGCAGCGGCTCGGGGTGCCGGTGCTCGAGTTTCGCCGCCGCCAAGAGATCACCCTGGCCTGCGGTCAGAAAGCGGCCCTGGCCACCGCCGCCTTGGAGTGCGATTTGCTCTTCAATCTGCCCAAGGTCAAGGCCCATTCCCAAATGCGGATGACCCTGGCGGTCAAGAATCTGTTCGGCTGTCTTGCCGGCTTCCATAAACCCTGGTGGCACATGGCGCACGGCGGGAACAACGGCCGTTTTGCCGACCTGCTGGTCGAGCTGCTGGCCGTCTTGCCGGCCGGCTGCACCGTGGTGGACGGCGTGACCGCCATGCACCGAACCGGCCCCATCCACGGCGACCCTTACTTCCTGGGAGTGCTGGCCGGCGGGGTCAATCCGGTGGCGGTCGATACGGCTCTGCTCGCCCTTCTTGGTATAGATCCGGGCGATTGTCCCCTCTGGCATGCCGCCCGGCGGGCTGCTCTGCCGGGTACAACCATGGAAGAACTCGTCTTTCCCCTGATGCATCCAGCAGAGCTGGCGGTTCATGATTTTGTGGTGCCTGAGATCTTGGCCTCGATTCGTTTTGAGATCTGCCGCTTTGTCACCAGCTCCATCAAACGGGCCTTGCTGCGCACCGGTGTTGCGCGGTAAGCACCATGCATAGCAGGAGGGGCGGCAATCCTGTTTTTTGTTCTTCTTTGCCTGCCGCATCCGGTAAAGGGTAGGTCGGTCTGCCGGCTGTATAAGCTGTTTTCGTTGAATTCTCTTTATGTATTGAGTATATATCTTTTTTCACTCCAGCTCGGATCGCTGCCACTCAAGGACCACTGGGTTTGCTTTTTTTCTTTTTTTAATGCGTGCATCGCCACCAGGAGACACCTTCATGGGCCATCATCTTTTCACGTCAGAATCGGTTTCCGAAGGACATCCGGATAAAGTCGCCGATCAGATTTCCGACGCCATTCTCGACGCCATCCTGGTCAAGGACAAGTACGCCCGGGTCGCCTGCGAAAGTCTGGTCACCACCGGCATGGCCCTGATTGCCGGCGAGATCACCACCACCGCCTGGGTTGATATGCCGCAGATCGTCCGCAATACCATCCGCGAGATCGGCTACAATTCCTCGGACATGGGCTTTGATTGGCAGTCGTGCGCGATCCTGACGAGCATCGACAAGCAATCGCCGGATATCGCCCAGGGGGTGAACGAGGGCATGGGGCTCGACCTCGATCAAGGGGCCGGTGACCAGGGCCTGATGTTCGGTTATGCCTGTGATGAAACGTCGGTGCTGATGCCCATGCCCATCACCTATGCCCACGCCCTGACCAAGCGCCAGGCCGAGGTGCGCAAGTCCGGTGTCCTGCCCTGGCTGCGGCCGGATGCCAAAAGCCAGGTGACCATCGAATATGTGGACAATGTGCCCTCCCGGATCGAGGCGGTGGTGCTCTCCACCCAGCAT
>WRKE01000101.1 GCA_009778235.1 Pseudomonadota bacterium | reverse complement strand
CAACGCTCTCCTCCTGCCGCACCGTGCCGATCTGTGCCACCAAGGTATCAACGGTTGCGGTTCGAGTGCCATAGGCATGCAACAGGTAGAGATTTTCTTTGAGCTTCATGCATTCGTGGAACAACGAACCAATCAGCCAGTCGAACAAAATCCCATGGATGGACTGTCCTGGCGCGGCATGCGGCCAGATCCGATGGCACAAATCCTTCAATTGCCACAGGGGACCGTTGCTGAGTTCCGTCCCCACCATGGCATCACAGTGGCGAAATAATTCGGCCAACACTGCTTTGGGGTTGAGGCCGGGGTCGCTCCCGGGCATTGCCTGGTCAGGCGCCGCCCGCTGTACTAAGGTGCTATGATATTGAAAGTAAATTTCCTGGAACCAGGTGGCAAGGTGCAGAACACCACAGATTGCCTCTCGGATAAAAAAATCCCGCCGCCTGTTGAACCAATCGCCACCACCAGCCCCAGCGTTTGCCGAACCACGGCGCCAGCTCACCTCTCTCACCTCTCCCTTGCCATGGCCAATGCCCGCCGATAGAGATCCAGATACGATTCCATCACTTGCCCCCAGGTATGCAAGCGTCTAATCCGCTCCACCGCCGCCATCTGCATGGTCCGCAACGTCTGGGGATGGCGGTGGTACAATTGCAAGGCTCCGGCCAACGCTTCGGCCAGTCTTGCGGGGGTGTTCTCTGGATAGGAGAAACCCGTCTCGCCATCGATCACCTTGATCAATCCACCCACCCGATGGACGATGGGCAGGTTGCCGAATAATTGGGCAATATAATCGGTCAGGCCGCACGGCTCATAACGTGATGGAATAAGGAAAAAATCCCCAGATGCATACACCTTGTTGGCCAAGGCGGCGTCGTATCCCTTAAGAAAGCAGATTCGACCCTGTCCAAGGTCGGAAGCGGCCAATTGCTGGAGTTCCGCCTCAAATTCAAAGGCACCGGAACCAAGAAAAACAAATTGCAAAGACGGCGCCTGGGGCAGCAGCTCGCGCAGGCCCTGGATAAGGATATCCACCCCCTTCTGGGAGGTCAACCGGCCGATGAAGGTTCCCAAAGGTCTTTCGGGATCGACCTCCAGCACACCGTACTGCCGCACTTGCTCCCAGGGTCCGCCTGCCGCGATGGTGGCCAGCAAAGAGCGCTTGCACACTTTTTTCCCGGCAAAATCACCCCGGCTGACATTGTATCCCGCCGCCAGGCCCAAGGCATCTGGCACGGTCGGATCAAAGGAGCCAGGATCAATGCCATTGGTGACGCCTGCGAGAGTAACGCCCCGCTCCAGCAGGGTATGCCCCAGCCAGCCGGTACGGCTATCTTCGGCTGTTTGCTGCAATTCCCAGCCATACTGCTCGCTGACGGTATTGAGGACAGCGTAATCCGCGGCAGCGATGAAGGGATCGAAACACTCATTCAGCCGGCCCCGCATGATCACCCGGGCTGGCAGCCCGGTTACCGAGCGGGCAAAGGCGAGGTCAGCGACCTCCTGGTGATAACCCTGACCGGCATTGTGAATGGTGACCAGGGCCCCTGAGTGGCGGAAGTAATGGCGATAACCACTCGCCTCGCGCATGATCGCGGGCAGGGTCGCGGCATGGCCGTCGTGGCAATGAATGACATCGGCCTGCTCGCCCAGAAGGATCATCAAATCAAGGGCTGTTTTTTGCAACAGGATGTTCATGGCAAAATAATCGTAATGGCCGCCGCCCTGCTGCTGCCAGGCAACCTCGTGTTCATCCTCTTCGGTGTAGGTGTAGACCGCCCGCTTGGTCGCATACCGGGCCGCCTCCACCAGATAAACCCGCACCCCGCCGATATCCGCCTGCCAGACAGCCACGGTTTCCCGCCGTTCTTCGCCGGTGTAATGCATCTCGACGTCAAAGGTATGCTCATGCCGACGGCCACCAATCCGACCGTTCCGTCCGCCGATCGGGACCAGCGAAAATCCCAGCCCAGCAGGATCCATGAACCCATAGCGGGGCAGGACGACCCTGACCTGGCACTGACCGCTTGCCGCCAGTGCTTCCGCCAGCTGACGGCACACATCCTTGACCCCGCCGGCACCGGCTAGTTTGTCATATTCGCGGCTTACCATCCAGACCGAGCGCACTTGAACCTGATCAGCCTCAGTATTGACTTCCACGTTCACGATTCCCTTTAAGCTTTAAGAAGCGGGCAATTTTTTTGTCCTTCCTGCCTGGCATGTTTCCTGGTCAGTTGCCCATTTTTTGCATAATTTCCGCGGCCAACGCATCCGGGGTCTTACCCCCGGTATCAAGCCGCAGGTCAGAACCAGCAGCATACAGCGGACGCCTCCGCTCAAGCAGGTGTCCGATCTCGTCCGTGACCGTCTGCCCGGTGAGAGAAGGCCGTTGATGCCCGGAAGCGGGATCATCCCGCAGCCGCTGCAAAATGGTGTCGCTATCGGCATCAAGCCAAACCACCAAAGCGCATCGTCTCAACTCGCGCCACTCCCAGAGGTGCTCGATCGCCCCTCCGCCCGTGGCCAGGACGGTCTGGTGTATGGCCGCGAGCTCCTGCAACAGTTGACTCTCGGCTGTCCGGAAGAAAGGCCAACCGTGACGGGCAACGATCTCGGCAATGGGCGCTCCCAGCCGTTGGCACGCCAACTCATCGGTATCAATAAAAATCCAGTGCAAGCGGGCGGCGATGATGCGCCCCACCGAGGTCTTGCCCGTTGCCCGGAAACCGGTCAGAATGAGATTGTGCGTTTGCATGAGTATTTCTCCATAACATAAAAGAAACCGGCCCGGCTCTTCAAGGAGAAAGCAGCCGACTCTTTTTTTTCTTTTCTTTTTAACAAGCTATCCTTACTGTTCCTTGAGTGTTCCAGACGAAATTTGAACCAAGAGCAGCCAGACAACCACCATGGAATACAAAGACTATTACCAGATCTTGAAGGTGGGCCGCGACGCCACCCAAGATCAGATCAAGCAGGCTTATCGCAAGGCTGCCCGCAAATGCCACCCTGATGTCAGCAAGGATGCCGATGCCGAGACGAAATTCAAGGACATCGGCGAGGCCTACGAGGTGCTGAAAGATCCCGAAAAAAGGGCAGCCTACGATAAATTCGGCGCCCTCTGGCAGGAAGGACAGCATGGCCAAGCGCCTCCCAACTGGGATGCGGGTTTCGAGTTCAAAGGCAGCGGGGCGAGTGAGACCGATCCCGGCGGGTTCAGCGACTTCTTCGAGTCCCTGTTCGGACAGAGCCAGGCCGGGCAACGGCAGGCGCATGCCTTTACGATGAAAGGAGAGGATCACCACGCCAAGATCGTGATCCCCCTGGTCGATGCATACCGGGGCGCCCGCCAGACCATCACCCTGACCAGGCCGATGGTCGACAGCAACGGCAAGCTCAGCGCCAGTCCCCACACCTTGCATGTCATCATCCCCCAAGGCATCACCGAAGGCCAGCGGGTTCGCCTTGAAGGCCAGGGGTTGCCCGGCTACGGCGGCGGCCCACCCGGCGACCTGTACCTGGAAATCGCCTTTCAGGAAGACCGGCTGTTCCACGCCGAGAAGCGCAGCATCCATCTCACCCTGCCGATCACGCCTTGGGAAGCCGCCCTGGGCGTAACCCTCACCGCGCCCACCTTGGGCGGCCCGGTTCAGATCAAGATTCCTCCGGGTTCGCAGGGCGGGAAAAAACTTCGGCTCAAGGGCAAGGGCCTGTGTTCCGCCAACCACCAGGGCGACCAGATAGTGACCTTGCAGATCGTGGTGCCCGAGCCGGTGACCGATGAACAGCGTCAGCTCTATAGGACCATGGCAGAGCAGATGCCGCTCAATCCCCGCGCCGGACTGGAGGGATAAACAATGACTGAACAACCCATCTACATCCAGGGCATGATCCTCAACGAGGAAACCCGCTGTTCCCTGACGGAGATCTGTGCGCTGTGCGGAGTCAGCACGGAAATCATCCGCGAAATGATCGACGAGGGGATCATCACCCCGGAGGATCCTTCCACCCGGGAGTGGTGCTTCACCGCCATCGCCATCAAGCGGGTCCAGACAACCATGCGGCTGCAACGCGACCTCCGGATCAACCTGCCCGGCTGCGCCTTGG
>WRKE01000100.1 GCA_009778235.1 Pseudomonadota bacterium | reverse complement strand
CCCCTGGCCGTGCCGAGCCTGGATGAGCAATTCGCCCAATACGGCCTGATCGCATCAGAGATTGACCTGGCCAAGGACAAGAAATCGGTCAGTCTGACCATCAACCCCAATGCTCGCTTTTCCGATGGTACCCCGGTCACCGCCGAGGACATCAAATTTTCCCTCGATACCCTCAAGGGCGACCAGGCCCATCCCTTTTATCAAATCTATTTCCATGATATCGAGGCGGCGGAGATCCTCGGCCCCCAGACCATCCGCTTTCGTTTTGCCCGGCCGAACCGGGAACTGCACATGATCGCCACCCAGTTGCCGGTGCTGAGCAAGCGGTTTTATACAGCCCATCCCTTTAATCCCACTGACGGCAAGGACGCCATGGCCATCCCCGTGGGTACCGGGCCGTATGTGGTGGCGAATGTCCAGCCGGGCAAGTCGATCACCTACAAGAAAAACCCGCACTACTGGGCAAGGGATCTGGCGGTGCGCAAGGGGATGTTCAATTTTGACACCATTGTGGTGAAGTATTTCAAGGATCCGGTGGTCAGCTTGGAGGCCTTCAAGGCCGGTGAGTTTGATTGGTTGTTCGTCAATATCTCCAAACAGTGGAACCGGGATTTGACCGGCCGTCGCTTTGACAACGGTGAACTGATCAAACAGGTCTTTACCCATGAAAACAATGCCGGCATGCAGGGATTTGTGTTCAACACCCGCAAACCGATCTTCGCCGACCAGTTGGTGCGCCGGGCCCTTGGCCTGGCCTTTGATTTCGAGTGGACCAACCAGGCGCTCTTTTTTGGCCAGTACAATCGCAGCAGCTCCTTTTTCTCCAATTCGGATTATGCGGCCAAGGGACTGCCCGATGCGGCCGAACTCAAGCTGCTGACGCCCTTCCGCGATCAACTGCCGGCCGAGGTGTTCACCCAGCCGCTCATCCCTCCTTGCACCGATCCGCCCGGCAGCCTGCGGAGCAACCTGCAGGAGGCCAAGGCCTTGCTGGCCCAAGCCGGGTGGACCGTCAAGCAGGGAGCCTTGGTCAACGGCAAGGGTGAGCGGTTTCGTTTTGAGATCCTTCTTGCCGATACGAGTTTCGAGAGGGTGATCGCCCCGTATGCGCTCAATCTCGGCAAGCTGGGAATCGAGGTGAGCTACCGGACCATTGATCAGGCCCTGTACGCCGACCGGATCAAAAATTTCGATTTTGACATGGTGGTGACCGTCTTCGGCCAGTCTCAGTCGCCGGGTAATGAACAACGTGATTATTGGACCGGTGCGGCCGCGGCGCGCAAGGGTTCGAGAAATCTGGCCGGGATCGAAAGCCCGGCGGTGGATGCGTTGGTCAACGCCATCATCTACGCCGAAACCCAGGAGCAGTTGACCACCGCCTGCCGGGCTCTGGACAGGGTACTGTGGTATGGCTATTATGTGGTGCCGAACTGGTATCTGGCGAACCACCGTCTGGCCTATGCCGCCAAACTCAAACACCCGGCGCAGCCACCGCGCTTTTATAGTGCCGATCAGTGGCTCGATACCTGGTGGATCGAGTGAAGGGGCGGGACTTTTTCGGTTTTTTGTATTGGTGAACGAATCCGCAACGTTTTTGGGTTGGATTGATTTCCTCAGCGGGAAGCATGGCAGCAACCACAGAAAAAGGCAGCAAAGAGTATCAATGGATCTACCTCACGGGTAAGGAGATCTACCAGTTCTACAGCCGGATCAAGGGACGGCTGCAGGGAATGCAGGTGTTTGCCCTGGTGGGCAAAAGCGGTACTGGCAAGAGTTTCCGCGCTAAACTGTTGGCCGAAAAGCTCAGCGTTCCGTATATCGTCGATGATGGTCTTTTGATCCATGACGTCACGATCCTGGCGGGAAAATCGGCCAAGCAGGAAAAGAATTACATCAGTGCCATCAAGACCGCGCTTTTTACCGATGACGAGCACCGCCAAAGCGTGGTGCGGATGATCCAGCAAAAGAAAATAAAAAAAATTCTCTTGCTGGGCACCTCGGAAAGAATGGTGACCAAGATGGCCGAGACGCTTGAGCTGCCGCCGATCAGCCAGATGGTCAAGATCGAGGAGATCGCCAGCCAGAAAGATATTGAAAACGCGATCAAGTCGCGATTTGAAGAGGGGAAGCATGTCATTCCAGTGCCAACCATTGAAGTGAAAAGGGATTATGCTCAGATCCTTTCCGATTCGATCCGGATTTTTTTCAAAGGAGGCAAGGATAAGGACGGGGTGCGGGCATCCCGTTTTTTTGAAAAGTCGGTGGTGCAGCCCGAGTTCCACGACAACGGCATCGAAGGAACGGTGACCATCTCCGAGGCGGCCCTGACCCAGATGATCCTCCATTGCATCGACGAATATGACGGGGATGTCCTGGTGCGCAAGATCAAGGTCAAGATGGGACGGTCGGGTTACGGCATTGATCTGTTCATCGACGTGCCGTTCGGCAAGCCCCTGACCGGCGAGCTGCATGAACTTCGGGGCTATATTTTAAGGACTATTCAAAAGTATACGGGAATTGTTATCGATCGCCTGGAAATCGCCGTCGACAATATCTCGCAACGGAAAAAGGGCGCGAAGAAAAAAGCAACTGGATAAGGACTATTTTCCGTCGTCTGAGTGCGCCGTTGGCCCTTTTTTCGTGATGTTGATGCGGTAGCCATTGTCAATAATAATTTCACAACATTCAGCAGTTATCCCGTTGATCCCCTCCGGCTCGATTGCATCTGTACCAAAGATGGCCAAGGATGGCCCTATGGTTCAATGCATTGTCGTTCCATGGTTTTTATGCATGGCTCAAGGTGTGGTCCAGCCTGCTGTTTCTGGTGGTGAGACTATGTATTTATCACTTGACTCCGGGCAAAGTGTCTGGTTATAAGTCCTGAGTTTTGAGTGGTTTTTTCAGAGGTGGCTGTTGAGAACGTTGTGGTCAGAATAGTTTTTGGGCGTTTTTCCGGGGCCTCTAGAGCGTATCCGGGGCAGGTTTGGAGCTGTGGATACGAAATTGCCCGCCTGAA
Organism: Pseudomonadota bacterium; assembly: GCA_009778235.1. Lineage (GTDB taxonomy): Bacteria > Desulfobacterota > Desulfobulbia > Desulfobulbales > Desulfobulbaceae > Desulfobulbus. The sequence continues at coordinate 1,065 of WRKE01000100.1, read as the reverse complement.
CTCTCCCTCGCCAGTCCGACGGAACAAGTCTTTCCCCCTCTGCTCACCTCACTACTGAACATCATCTGAAACACCTCGCCGGTCTGAGCGGCGGGGATGGGGAATCTTTTTCGGATACAAGCTCAAAAGGCGTTTGCCTCCTTGCTGGCCGATGGCTGGCAACGAGGTCTGAGTTGTGATCCGGAAAAGATAGAATTTCGTGCGTTTTCTGAAATATGTAGCCGGTTGTGTGGGCTAACTGCGCAGCACCATCATTTTATAAGAAAAAGGTGTGACGGCAGGCAAATTCTGTTGCGGAAGGTTGTGGGCAAGCCTCCGAGGGCTCTAGGGCACATGCCGGTATCCACCATGGACCGGGGTGTGAATTTCTCTTGGCTTTGTGCATAACTGATCCGGATCAGGGGTTGTCTGGCGAAAACGCCATGTTGTAGTAAATTGTTGTGAATAGGGGATTGAATTAACATTTTACTTCTCTGGAGGATCTCGCGTACCTGTGCGAGGTTCGCCGCAAAAGGATGCGTCTATGAAAATTCATGAGTATCAGGCCAAGGAACTATTCCGAAAGTACAATGTACCTACTCCCAAAGGGAAACTTGCTCTCACTTCGGACGAGGTTGCGAAAATTGCCGAGGAATTCGGTTATCCGGTCGTGGTCAAAGCCCAGGTACATGCGGGCGGTCGCGGCAAGGGTGGCGGCGTTAAGCTGGCCAAGACCCCGGCCGATGTCAAGCCGGTCGCCGATTCCATCATTGGCATGACCCTTGTCACCAAACAAACTGGCGCCCAGGGAAAAAAGGTGCGCAAGGTGTTGGTCGAGGAAGGCCTGAACATTAAAAAAGAGCTCTACCTTTCCGTCATTCCCGATCGCGAGACAGCAACTGTCGCCATTGTCTGCAGCCAGGACGGTGGTATGGACATCGAGGAAGTCGCCGCCAAGACCCCGGAGCGGATCATCACGGTCAATATCAGCCCGATCACCGGGTTCCAGCCGACCCATGCCCGCCAGGTTTGCTTTGGTCTTGAGCTCGAAAAAGATCTGCACAAACAAATGTCGGCCGTGGTGAA
>WRKE01000099.1 GCA_009778235.1 Pseudomonadota bacterium | reverse complement strand
GGCAGGCCGCTCTCCCGGCCTGCCGCTCGCCCATCACCAGCAGCGGCAACAGCAGTACAGCCCCAAAAAACAGGACGGGTGCCCTCCTCCACCGCCCAGGCCGCACCCCTTTAGATTCAGCCAATCTTGGGCAGGCGGGCCAGCGAGGCATCTATCTGATCCTGCGGATAGCTGTAATCGCTGAGCATGCCGTTGAGATAGTTGTCATAGGCGGCCATGTCGATCAGCCCATGGCCGGAGAAGTTGAACAAGATGGTCTTGGGCTCCTTCGGGTCCTTCATCGCCTCGATGATGGCGCCGCGGATGGCGTGGGTGGTTTCCGGAGCCGGAATGATCCCCTCGGTCTTGGCAAAAAGGATACCGGCCTCGAAGCATTCCATCTGATGCACGGCCTTGGGGGTGACGATGCCGTCACGGGCCAGGGCGGAGATGATCGGCGCCATGCCGTGATAGCGCAGACCGCCGGCATGGATGCCGGGCGGCACGAAATCATGGCCCAGGGTATACATGTAGAGCAGCGGGGTCATCATGGCCACGTCGCCGGAATCATAGGCCAGCTTGCCGCCGGTCATCGACGGGCAGGACATCGGCTCGTAACCGATGAATTCGATCTTTTTGCCGTCTAAATAATCGGGGACAAAGGCGGCGATCAGGCCGGCAAAGTTGGAGCCGCCGCCACAGCAGCCGATGACCACGTCCGGATACTCGCCGGCGATCTCCATCTGCTTCTTGGCCTCCAGGCCGACGATCGACTGGTGCAGGACCACATGGTTCAACACCGAGCCCAGGGCGTAGTTGGTGTCGGACCGGGTGGCGGCATCCTCCAGGGCCTCGGAAATGGCGATCCCCAGCGAACCGGGGGTATTGGGGTCCTTGGCCAGGATGGCGCGACCGGTGTTGGTGTCCAAGCTGGGGCTGGCCGCCACCTGGGCGCCAAAGGTCTGCATGACGAACTTACGGTAGGGCTTCTGGTCGTAGGAGACCCGCACCATGTAGACCTTGCATTCCAGACCGAACTTGGAGGTAGCCAGCGACAGGGCCGAACCCCACTGGCCGGCACCGGTTTCGGTGGACAACCGCTTGATGCCCGCCTGTTTATTGTAATAGGCCTGGGGCACGGCGGAATTGGGCTTATGGCTGCCCACCGGCGAGACGCTCTCATCCTTGAAATAAATCTTGGCCTTGGTGCCCAGGGCCTCCTCCAGCTTGGTCGCCCGCACCAAGGGAGTGGGACGCCAGATCTTGTAGATCTCCAGGACTTCCTGCGGAATCTTGACAAACCGGTCCTGGCACATCTCCTGCTCCAGCAGGGCCATGGGAAAGACAGCGGCCAATTTCTCCGGCCCCATGGGTTGCAGGGTTTGCGGATCAAGCGGAGGCTGTAGCCCGCCAGGAATATCAGGCATCACATTATACCAACTGGTCGGCATCTCATCTTCGCGCAGAATGATCTTTTTCATCTCTTCTCCTTATTCATCGAAAAGTCGCAAGCAAACCGGGGAATTGTGCGTTCACCGCTGATTTGCTTGCAAGCATCATGGTCGTCAAGGCCCGGCCAATCGCGGGCCGGCAGCAATGAATCGGCTCTATCTACAGTAATTCTGCGAAATTCTCAAGCCGAGGATGCCATTTCCTTGACCCCGGTCTTCAAGATCCGCACCAACAGTCCATCACGGGCGGAAAAACCGAGCACTTTTTCCAGGATTTCCCTGGGGTTAGTGCCGGGCTGGCCCTGATGGCCGACCAGGTCGAGCAAGATCTGGCCCTGATCGAACTCCAGGCGAGTCACCAGGGGCCGCAGGTCCAGTTCCTTATGCCGGTTCTTGCGGAACCGGTCGATGACAAAACTCTCGCAGCCAAGGAACTTGGCCATGTTGCTGAGCATCTTGTCAGGATAGGCCTCGGCGAACAGGGTATAGCTGGTGGTGCTGCACCTGATCACATGGCCCGGCGCCGGTTCCACCGCCTGCACCCGGATGGTGGCGGGCAACCGGCTGTTGAGCAGGGCCACGGTCTCTTCCAGAGAGGTCAGCGGCTGGGACAAATCCATGTCAAAAGACTCTGCCAGGCTCTCGACCCCCACCGGCAAGGCTTGGCTGAATGAAACCCTGGGAGTGGGGTTGAAGCCGCTGGAAAACAGGAGCGGTAGCCCGGCGCGCTGCAGGGTACGGAAAATCAGTTGCAGCAATTCCAGGTGACCGTAAAAGCGGCTGTCGCCCAGGCGGGCATAATGGACCCGGTAGGCATACGCCTTCGGCTGAGTCTTCGGCTGAGCCCCCGGCTCTTCCCGGCCGGCCGAAGTCAGCGCCTTAGGCTGGACGGTTGTCGGCCGTTCATGGACCACCGGCCGCACTGTCTTGAAATCGCAGAGACCGCAGCCCTGGCAGCCGTGCGCCCGGCAATCCGGGGTGTACTGCTGAAGGGTGGCCTTGGCCCGCTCGGCCTCGAGGAACGATCGTTCAACCCCGCTGTGCAGGTGATCCCAGGGCAGAACATCCGCCACCGGCCGTGATTGCAGGTACTCTTCGAGCACCAGTCCGCATGCTTTGGCGGCCAGACGCCACCGCTCCAAGTCAAAATGTTCGGACCAACTGTCCAGACGGGCGCCCATGTTCCAGGCGGTCTCGATCAAAGACGCCAAGCGCCGGTCACCCCGGGAGAAGACCCCTTCCAGAAAGGACTGTTCCGGGTCGTGCCATTTGAGTTTGTATCCCTGTCGGGGGAGCATCTGTTTCAAGCGGTTGATGCGCGCCCGCGATTCCTCAAGGCCGATCTGCGCCTCCCACTGGAAGGGGGTATGCGGCTTGGGCACAAAGGTGGCCACCCCCAGATTGACCTGCACCGGTCGTCCCTTGCCCTGACCGGCCTGGGCGCGGGCCTTTTTGGCCAACTGGACGATGCCCTCCACATCGACCCCGGTCTCGGTGGGCAGCCCCACCATGAAATATAATTTGATCAGTTTCCAACCAAGGGCAAAGGCATCACGGCAGGTGGCCAGCAGATCATCCTCGGTGATCCCCTTGTTGATCACCTGGCGCAGGCGATCGGTCCCTGCCTCCGGGGCAATGGTGAAACCGGTTTTCCTGACACGCTTGATCTGGCCCATGATCTCCGGCGTCAAAGTTCCGACTCGCATCGACGGCATGGAAACTGACACAAAATCATCGGCAAAGCGGTCCATCAAGGCAGCCATCAATTCGCCCAGACAGGAAAAGTCACCGGTGGAGAGCGAAAGCAGGGCCAGTTCTTCAAATCCCGAGTGAGCGATGCCCTGGCTGGCCAGCTCCATGATCTCTTCCAGGGTCCGCTCCCGTACCGGACGATAGGTGATGCCGGCCTGGCAGAAACGGCAACCCCGGGTGCATCCTCGCGCGATCTCCACGCCCAGCCGGTCGTGCACCGGATTGACCACCGGCACCAGGGGGTGGGACAGGATGGATGGGGCATGGAGCCGGGGCAGCACCCGGCGGCGGACAAAAGCAAGGCCGGACACCAGCGGATCAACGGCAACCAGCCGATTGTGCGCGTATCGCGGTTTGAACATTGAGGGCACGTAGACGCCCGGCGTCCGGGCCAGCCGTTCCAGCACCTCGGTCCGCGGCCAGCCTTCTTTTTTGGCCAGGCCCAGAAGGTCGGCGATCTCCAGGATGACCTCCTCGCCGTCGCCTAGGACAATGGCATCGAAAAAATCGGCCACCGGCTCGGGATTAAATGCCCCGGAACCCCCGCCCAGGACCAGGGGATGCTCCTGGCTCCGTTTTGCTGCCCAAAAAGGCAGCCCGGCCAGGTAAAAAACGGTCAGAAGGTTGGTATAACAGAGTTCATAGGGTAGAGTGATACCCAGCACGTCATAGCTTGCCAGCGGCACCTTGGCTTCCAGGGAAAACAGCGGCAGCCCCTGGACGCGCAACTCCCGCTCCATGTCGATGTCTGGGACATAGGCCCGATGGGCGGTCGTCTGTTCGCGGCGGTTGAGGAGATGATACAGGATCTGCAGCCCCTGGTGGGACATGCCGATCTCGTAGAGGTCGGGAAAGATGAGACAAAAATTGAGGTTGCCGGCATCAAACCCGTTGCCG
>WRKE01000098.1 GCA_009778235.1 Pseudomonadota bacterium | reverse complement strand
GAGCAAGGTGGTCTCCTCATCCCGCACCTTCTGGCTGTCCACTATAATCCGCAGATCGCGGCCGGCCTGAATGGCATACGACTTCTCGACCCCGTTGAAACCATTGGCAATATTTTCCAGATCTTCCAACCGCTTGACATAGCTTTGCAGCATCTCCTTGCGCGCCCCCGGCCGGGCGCCGGAAAGGGCGTCCGCCGACTGCACCAGGACATCCAACACGCTTTTGGGCGGCTGATCTTCGTGATGGGCACCGATGGCATAGACGATATCCTCGGCCTCTCCGTATTTGCGGGCAAGATCACGACCAATGACCGCATGCGATCCTTCCACCTCGTGGTCCACCGCCTTGCCGATATCGTGCAGCAATCCGGCCCGTTTGGCCTTCTTGACATCCAGGCCGAGTTCTGCGGCCATCACCCCACAGAGGAAGGCCACCTCCAGCGAATGCTGCAAAATATTCTGACCGTAGCTGGTCCGATACTTCAATCTGCCGATCAGATTGATCAAATCCACATGCATCCCGTGGGCACCCACGTCAAAGGTGGCCTGTTCTCCGGATTCACGGATGCCGATCTCCAGCTCTTCGGTCACCTTGTGCACGACCTCTTCAATGCGGGCCGGATGAATACGGCCATCGGAGATCAGTTGCTCCAGGGCCAGCCGGGCGACCTCACGCCGAATAGGGTTAAACCCGGAAAGAATAACCGCCTCAGGGGTATCGTCGATGATGATATCGATCCCGGTTGCCGCCTCGATTGCCCTGATATTCCGGCCCTCACGCCCGATAATCCGGCCTTTCATTTCCTCGTTGGGCAACGGCACCATGGAAACGGTCTTGTCGGCCACATAGTCGCCGGCATAGCGGGCAATGGCCAAGGACAGGATATTTTTCCCTTTCCGATCCGCCTCCATCTTCATTTCGTTTTCGATCCGGGACAGGCGTTTGGCGCACTCCATGCGCGCCTCGCTCTCAATGGAGTGCATCAGCTGAATCTTCGCCTCTTCGCGATCAATACCGGCAATCTGCTCCAATTTGTAGCGCTGCTCATCGATCAGCCCGTCCAATGTCTGTTTTTGGGTGGCGACATCGGCTTCGTTCACCTCCAGATTTTCCTCCCGGTATTTCAAGCTCGCTTGTTTTTCCTCAAGAATCTGAAATTCCCGTTGAATTTCGTCAAACTTGCGGTTCAGGCGACGCTGATCCTCCTTGATTTCCAAGCGGTTCGCCTTCAACTCGCGGTCGGCCTCCTGTTTGATCAGAAATGCCTCTTCCTTGGCCTGAAGCAGGGCCTCCTTTTTGATCTGTTCTGCTTCATTGATTGAATTTTCAATGATCTGGCGCCCTTGCAGGGCAATATTCCGCTGGTTGCCCTCCACCAGTTTTTTGCGCAGAAAGATACCTAAAACAACGCCGACCACCAAACTGATCAGCGCTAATAACAATGCTATGGTATTAAGTTCCATATATAAATCATCGATCCTCCTCTATATGAAAAAAGGGTCAGTCGTACGCCACGACTACCCGACGCAGATCCATACTGACAGGTGAAAAAAAGAAAGGACGCTCCGGCCCGGGCGACCCGCAGCGTCAAACGGAAACTCTGATCAATTGCAGCGACGAGAAGATGCCAAACTTTTTAAGGAAAGGCTCAAGCGTTCCTCTGGTCTCGCAGATGCTTAAGACGCAAAGAAATGCTTGGTCGTGACATGCAACCAGCACGACTCTCGATAACAACCTGGAGGAGGGTTACACATTTCTGGTGAACCTGATCGCATCAATGTTGTCTTTTCTATCGCAATCCAGCATTGCCCGTTCGCCCCGCAACACCATCCTTTTCTTCGCAGGAACAGTGCCCGAACCAGGAGTGCATTACTCCATCGGCAACAAAACCCCCCGCGCTGCCGTGTCAACGAAATGATTAAACCTAATTGAATTAGGTGGGCAAGGCCCCCGCTGACGGCTGGAACTTCATCAAGAGTTCCATGATTCAGCTTTGGGGCTACCCTTTTTATGCGAGTTGGCTCAATGCTTCGCTGATCACCAACAGAGCAGGGGTACTATTTTTTTCTTACCCTTGCTTACTGTCGCTACTATACCGCAACTCTCTCGCCAGCCAAACGAGAATCTACAAAAACTCAACTCAATCCCGAGACAACCTTGTCAAGCAGACGGGCAAGGATCACATCCTGCGACTGACGGTAGGCATCGAATTCCCGATCCAACTGGACATATTTCGACGCCATACGCAAGCAGCTCAGTACCAGCATTTTGCTGGAGGGCACAGAACTCCGGCTGAATGTATCGCCGTCGCTTTCCAGCTCTTCGCGCAACAGCGCGATGACGGCATCCACTTCCTCCTCAGGCGCATTGCTGTAGAAGGTGAATTCCTGTCCGAACAGCTTAAAGCGGACTAGCCGATCCTGCATCGGAGGCTGGGATCAAGTTCAGACGTTCTTGCCATCCAGGGAATCGCTGAACAGCGACCCTTGAATGGACTCATAGCCGCCTCTCTTGTCCGCCGCAAACGTCGCTTGATCCGACTCCCACTGTTCGATGCGGTCGAGTAATCCGGAGACCCGGCTGCCAACCTCGGTCCGTTCAGCGGTCAAGTTGTAGATGTTATTTTTCAACTCTGCGCATTCGGCGTCACGCTCACTCAATGTTGCCTGCAGGGCATGAAAATCAGCTTTCAGCTGATTGTATTTATTCAAAAGTTTATCAACAAACCCTTCAAGACGCGCCAACTCCGCATTGTTTTCCATGACCGTATCCTTTCATATTTTTCAGTTGTCGAAAGGTCTCTAGCATAACCTTCCGAAATCATGATATAACTTAAACAGCGCTAACTATACTCAATCGAACCAGCCGAACGCAAGAACTTTACTAAAGTGCCTCGCAATGGGCTTCGTTTTTCCGTCCCACCGCGTCGGGATTCAAACCCTGATATATTCCCAGGCCACGGGCCGGGCGTTGGCATACGGCATATAGCCGTGAAAAGGCCGTGGATCCCCATCAAAAACCAAGGGCAGAAAATAGCGGTCCCCTTCCCACATCGGCAACCTATCAAGGGTAGCGATGGGGTGCCAGGCAATATCCCCTTCTTCGTTTTTTCTGCTCGGCGTCCCGGTGAAGGCGGTGATCAAGAAAACAAAGCCGAGCCAATTTTCTCCCTCGGGTCCGAAACCTGTCCAGTTAATCGTACCCCGCAGTTGCACCTCATCGCATTCAAGCCTGGCCTCTTCCCAAATCTCCCGCTTAAGACAGCTCAGCACATCCTCATCCGCCCGCATCTTGCCGCCCAGCCCATTATATTTTCCGAGGTGCTGGTCCGACCCCCTGGCGTTGCGATGCACCAGCAGGGTCTGTGAGCGATCAGGGGAGACGATATAGCCCAAGGTTCCAATAATCGGCATATACATACGACAAAACCTCTCTTGATGATTGATTTCATAGTCCGTCTTCTGACCGCAACTTCTCTCGCCGAACAGGATACACCATGCTATACTGAACGATTGCCGGCTTATTCTTGTCCCTTTGTCCACCTGTACCCGGAAGATCATGGCCGTTTCTCACCCGCAACGATTCCCGCGCCTAACCTTCATTTTCGCCCTTGCAGTCCTTTGCCTGTCGTGGACATGTTTTTTTACTGCATCGAAGGCCCTGGCCGCCGAAAGCTTTCCCACCTATCCCTGCATCCGGGCCAATGTCAAATTTTGGGAGAATGTCTACAGTCGTTATTCTACCCGTCAAGGCATTCTGCACGACACCGATGATCTTGCCCGGGTCTACGCGATTGTCGATCTGGTCGACTGGAAAGCCCAGGATGCGGAGCAAATCAACAGCGAGCGGATCAAGATGGCCAAGGAACGGGTCAGGGGCATCCTGGCCCGGCTGTCCACCGGTACCCATCCCCACACGGCGGAAGAACGCCGCATCGCCGGATTGTTTCCGCCGCACCACCATACAGCCTTGCTCCAGGCGCAGGAGAACATCCGTCTGCAGCTCGGCCAAAGTGACCGCTTTTACGAAGGCGTGCTTCGCTCCGGCAAATACCTGGCCCAATTCAAACAAATGTTCG
>WRKE01000097.1 GCA_009778235.1 Pseudomonadota bacterium | reverse complement strand
GGCGGCATCCCCTGCTTTTCTTCGGCCAGCACTTCCCGGACCTTGACCGCCAGATCCAGGACGGAAAAAGGTTTTTTGAGGCAATGGGCAGCTCTGGTATCTTGTCCCTTCAGGAGGCACTCCTGCTCGCCATAGCCGGTTATGTAGAGACATTTCAATTCGGGCCGCGCATTTCTAAGCAAATCCACCAAATTTTTGCCGTTCATGATGGGCATGACCACATCGGTGAGCAGGAGATCGATCTCGTCGGCATGGCTGTTGAATTCTTCGATCGCCATCACCGGGCTGTTGGCGAGAAGCACCTTATAGTTCAAACCGCTCAGCATGATATTGGTCATTTTCAGGATGGCCTCTTCGTCGTCGACCACCAGGATGGTTTCTCCCCGACCGCAGGGAATTGCCGCCGCCTGTGCCAGCAAATCCATGGTCAATCCTTTGCGGACGCGCGGGAGATATATCTTGAAGGTCGTTCCTTTGCCCAGCTCACTTTCCACATCGAGCGAACCGTTATTCTGCTTCACGATTCCGTACACCGTTGCCAGTCCCAGGCCGGTACCGATGCCATCTCCCTTGGTGGTGAAAAACGGCTCGAAAATCTTGCTGCAGGTATCCTTGTCCATGCCGCAGCCATTATCGCTCACCTTCAGCAGCACATATTCGCCGGGGATCATATTTGACCCGATGTCCCAGTCGTCCGCGCCCAAACAGACCGTTTCGGTTTCGATGGTGATGTCACCCGGGCCGGTGATGGCATCGCGGCTGTTGACCAGCAGATTGACCAGAATCTGGTCGACTTGAGTCGGGTCGATCTTGACCGGCCAGAGACCCGATCCGGGACGCCAGTGCAGTTGAATCTCTTCGCCGATCAGTCGGCCGAGCATTTTGAGCATCCCGGCCACCGTTTCGTTGAGATTGAGCACCTTGGGGGTGATGGCTTGATGGCGGGCAATGGTCAGCAATTTCCTGGTCACCCCGGCCGAACGCTCGGCGGCATCAAGAATATCGCGAAAAAAACCGTGCAGGGGGGAGAGGGTGTCGGTTTTGGTCAGGCCCATTTGGGCATAGCTGAGAATGACGCTGAGCATGTTGTTGAAATCGTGCGCCACCCCTCCGGCCAGGCGGCCGATGGACTCCATTTTATTGGCGTGATTCAGCTGTTTTTCCAGGTCATTTTGTACTTTTTTCGCATGCTGCTGCTCAGACACATCCCGGACGATACACCAAATGCTCTCCTTCTCTCCGGCATCGTTGTACAGCAGGAACCCCTCGGTCTCGACCGGAAAAACGCTGCCATCCTTGCGCTGGTATTCCTTTTTGTAGACGTCGGAAAACCCTCTGGGCAGGATCTGGTCGTTCAAAATGATCCTCTCCATCACATGCCACTTTGCCGGCGTCAACTCGTTATAACTGTACAGCACCAGCTCCTTGGCCGTATACCCGAGCATCTGCTGAAAAGAGGCGTTGCTTTCATGGATCCGGCCCTGCATATCGACGGAAAACACCCCTTCCTTCATGTACTCGAACAACTGGCGAAACTTCCACTCGGATGCCCGCAATGCCTTTTCCGCTGTCTGCAGCGCCTTGGTCTCCTTCTCCAGCTGCAGCATCTTCGCCTCGAGCTTATGCACAAGCCGCTCGTTGTACAGTTTGAACACCTCCTCGTCCGGAACCGACACCGACGGGAAAAGGCTCGGCACCGAAGAACGCACCGCCAAAATCTCGCCAACCACGTCCAGCAAGTCCTCAGGCTCATAGGGCTTCACCAGAAAACGGTCAGCGCCGATTTGCATGGCAAAATTCTCATCCTCGAGATCGGTGTAGGTCGCGGTCAGGAACGCAAACGGAATCCGGTGCAATTTTTCGTCTTTCTTGACGATCCGGCACAGTTCGAAGCCATCCATCACCGGCATGAGGACATCGCTGAGGATGAGGTCAAACTTCGTAGAACGGAGCATCTCCAAGGCCTCGGCGCCATTGCAGGCGGAGCGCACTTCGTAGCCCCTGCTTTTGAGCACCACTTCGGCGAGGTAACGCTGCTCCTCTTTATCGTCCACAACCAGGATACAGTGCTTAATCATTGGTGTTTTCCGGGTTTTCCGACAGGTAACTTTTAATTTCAGCAACAAAAGTTTCAGGATTAATCGGTTTTTCGATGTAGCCGGTGGCCCCGGCGGCGAGAATCATTTCCCGGTCGCCGACCATGGCGTGCGAGGTCACGGCAATGATCGGCACCCGGTCAAGGTGGCCATGCTGCTTTAATTCAGCCGCCACCACGAATCCGCTCTTTTCCGGCAGTTGAATGTCCAGGAGTATGGCCAGCGGATCGCAGCGCAGGGCCAAGTCGACACCCGTTGCGCCATCTTCGGCCGCCACTACCTCAAACCCGCTCTTTTCCAGCAGAAACCGCATCAGATACAGATTCTGCTCATTGTCTTCGATCACCAACAATCGATTATTCACTCCGCACCCCCTGAGTACGGCCGGGTAACCGCACGGTAAAGATGCTCCCCTGCCCCCATTCGCTTGCCACGGTAATGGTGCCACCCATCATGTCGACGATTTTCTTGCAAATGGACAAGCCAAGACCTGTACCTTCATGCTTGCGGGCCAACCCGGAATCAATCTGATAAAACGGGGTAAAGAGGTTGGGCATCTTGTCTGCCGGCATCCCGATGCCGGTATCGGTGACCGCAAGCGAGTAGCCATCATCGTCCCGGCGGCAGGCAATGCTCACCCTCCCCTTTTCCGTGAACTTGACCGCATTGTTGAGCAGATTCAGCATTACCTGTTCCAGTCGGCGCTGGTCGCCCACGATCTCCTCTATTTCACCATCAATTACCATCCTCAGCTCGATTCCTTTTTGCTCCGCCAGAGGCGCGATCAGCTTGACCACTTTCTCGATCGACCCCTTCAACGAAAACGACCTGCAATCCAACTCCAATTCGCCGGCATTGATTTTCGAAATATCAAGCACATCATTAATCAGAGCCAACAGATGGCGGGCGCTCTTCCGCACCATGCCCAACTGCTTGCACTGCTCTGGATTGAGCGGTCCTGCCAGCTCCTGCAGGATGGCGCCAACAAAACCGATAATCGAGTTTAAAGGCGTGCGCAATTCGTGCGAAATGGAAGCGAGGAAAACCGACTTGGCCCGATCGGCCTCCTGGGCATTCTCCAAGGCCTGACACAATTGTTCCTTTGCCTCTCGTTCGGCTGTGATATCCTCGAAAATGCCGACCATCCCCCCGAAAGGGACGTGCACATCGCAGGCGCACAAACGCAATCGAGCCCAGAACAGCGACCCATCCTTGCGGACGATCTGCTGCTCCTTGCAACAGACCTCCCCCCTGGTCAATTGGTTGTACACTTCTCGCGTCAAACCGGTGAACGACTCCTCATCCTGATACAAAATCCGGGCGGATTGGCCAATGAGCTCGCCCTGTGAGTATCCGGTTATTTCCTCGAATTTACGATTGCAACGCTGGATGACCCGCCCCGTGATCAGGAGAATGCCAGCGCCCGCCGATTCAAAAATAGCGCGCTGTTCCTCGTTGACGGCCGTCAGTTCAGCCATCCGCTCAGCTACCCGCAGCTCCAAGGTTTCAGCATGTCGGCGCAGATCTTCATTCAACAGACGAATTTTTTCCTCGGCCTGCCTTCGTTCGGTGATGTTGCGGATGGCTTCAATCGCCCCGCTTCGCCTACCTTCCTGGTCATAAAGAGGTGAGGCCACACCCCACAGATATTTTTTCTGACCGCCCCCGGGGTCTGACAAAAAGAATTCGCCGCAGATCCGGTCCTCCATGCGGTACAGAAGGGTGTAGCTCGCCTCGACCGAGCTATCGAACTGATCCAAGAGATCGATCAAAATTGGACGCCGCTGGCCGAACAATGCCTCGGCATAGGCATAATCCCCCTGGCCGATCACCTGATCTTTCTTCACCCCGGTCATGGCCTCGCAGGCCTTACTCCAGGCAATGACCCGCTTGTGCTCGTCGATGACAAAGGTCGGATCAGGCAAAAAATCGATGATATCCATAAACCGCTGCTGCAGCGCCCTTCGTTCCGCATTTTCC
>WRKE01000096.1 GCA_009778235.1 Pseudomonadota bacterium | reverse complement strand
CGGACCGGCGATATCCTGCTTTCCCTGCCGCTCCAGTGGCCGGTGCCAATACACCAACTCACCGTCTCAGCCCAATTGCCCTTTGATACCCTTGTCCTGCCGGGACTTGCCTTCAAGCCGCTTACCGTAGCGGTGGATTGCAATCTGGGCCGGCTGCAGTGCCGTCTCGACGGCTTGCTCGAAGGAGGAGGCCGGGCGATCCTAGAACCTGTCTGGGATCTCACTGCCGCCCGCCCGGTACTGACCCTGCCGGCCGAGGGCCAATTGGTGGCGGATGCGCCCGCAAAGCCAGCGCTGGTCAGACTGCTGGGACGGGTGCATCCGTTGTTCGGCATCATGGCGCAACCCCAGGGGATGATCAGCATACGGCCGAACGCTTTTTCCTTTTCGCCTGCCGACCCAAAAGGGCAATGGCCCGAATTCGCGACCACAATCACTCTGAACCAGGTCAAATTCAAGCCGACCGGTGCCTTGCACGAACTGCTCACCCTGGCCGGCATCACCAAGCCGTGGCTGTCAGGCAAGGAACAGGAGATGGTCTGCGAAGGAAAAAAAGGCCAGGTGCATTGCGGACCGGTTCACCTTTTGGCCGGGAGCGACGAAATCCATCTGCAAGGGGAAACCCTGGCGGATGGCTCTCTGCACTACCAGGTCCGCCTGCCGGTGAATCAGCAGCTGGCGCAAAAGGCGCAGTTGACGGTGGGGGGCAAGACGGTGGTCGAGACGGAAATCAAGGGTGAGCGGACACAACCAACCTTTGATGCCGCGGCTTTTCTTGCCGGCCTGCCCGCGCAGTTGCTGCCGGATGTCGAAGGGGCGGCCAGCCCGACCGCAGAAGAGAAAAAGACCTTGCCAACCGACGCGGGCGAGGCCGGAACCAAACCATAGATCGGGCGGCAGACCGCGCACCATGCGCTTTGGCCGCCGTCAACCCGAAGAGAGAAACCGCACCGACAGGTGCTTGCCATGTTATTTCACGAGAGGGAACCTGTTATGAACAAGAAGGTCGTCATTGTCGGAGCCGTTGCCGCCGGACCCAAGGCCGCGAGCCGGTTGAAAAGATTGCGTCCGGACTGGGACGTGACCATGGTGGATCAAGATAGCCTGATTTCCTACGGCGGCTGCGGCATTCCCTACTATGTCAGCGGCGATGTCTCCGACGAGAGTGAACTGCGGGCCACCAGCTTCCACGTGGTCCGTGATGCCGATTTTTTCGAGCATTCAAAGGGAGTGCGGGTATTGACCCGCACCCGGGCCCTGGCCATTGACCGGGGAAATAAGCAGGTGCTGGTGCGCAACCTGGACAGCAACACGGAACAGCGGCTGAGCTATGATTACCTGATGCTCGCCACCGGCGCCAAGCCGTTTGAACTCACCATTCCGGGGATGGGGCTGGACGGGGTGTTCACCATTGCCGACCTGCACAAGGCCATTGAGATCAAGACCAGGATCGCCCAGGGCAAGGTCAGCCGGGCGGTGGTGATCGGCGGTGGGGCCATCGGCATCGAGATGGCCGAGGCCCTGACCGATCTCTGGGGAATCGAAACCTGCTTGCTGGAGTTGGCACCGCAACTGCTGCCCAGACTGGTTGACCGCCATTTCGCCACGATGCTGACCAGACACCTTGAGGAGAAGGGGGTGTCGATTATGACCAGGGAATCGGCCGTCGAACTGCTCGACGACGGCCAAGGCCGGGTGTGCGGCGTCAAAACCGCCCAGCGCACCCTGGAAGCCGACCTGGTGATCGTGGCCGCTGGGGTGCGGCCCCGCAGCGAGCTGGCCAAGGCCGCCGGACTCGAGGTCACGCCCTGGGGCGGCATCAAGGTCAATCAGCGGCTGCAAACCACGGACCCTGCCATCTACGCCGCCGGCGACTGCATCGCGGTGGCCAACCTGGTCACCGGCCGGGATACCCACGCGCCCCTGGGGTCACTGGCCAACCGCGAGGGCAGGGTCGTGGCCGACAACATGGCCGGTCTCCCCGCCCTGTTCAGCGGGGTTTGCGGCTCCTTCATCATGAAGGCCTTTGAGCGGTGCATCGCCGCCACCGGCCTGACCCACGAGGCGGCCCTGGCCGAAGGCTTTGACGCCGACTATGCCCTGACTTCGCCGTCGGACCGGGCGCATTTCTTCCCCGATCAGGCGGTGGTGATCCTCCAGTTGGTGTTCGACCGCCGGTCCCGCCGGGTCCTTGGTCTCCAGGCCTTCGGCATGATGAACGATTCGATCTCGGCCCGGGTGGACACGGCCGCCGCCCTGATCGCCAAGGGGGGCACGATCGAAGATTTCGGCCTGGTCGAGATGGCCTATGCCCCACCCTTCTCCTCGGCCATCGATTCGATCAACGCCGCCGCCTACGTGGCCGAGAACATGTGCGACCACCGGCTGCGCCGGGCTGATCTCGACCGGTTTCTGGCCTGGATGGAGGATATGTCGATCGAGCCAGCCTGGGCCGTGCTCGATCTCCGCCATCCGTTGGAATCAGCCGCCTATGTCGAACAATACGGCGCGAATAAATGGGTGGCCATGGAGTATGGGCAAGTCCGGCGGCGATACCAAGAGTTGTCGCCCGGCAAGACTTATATCATCCTTTGCAATGCCGGCACCAGATCATACGAGATCCAGGTTTTTCTCGACCACCTCGGCACCATTGACAGCCTGGTGCTCTGCGGAGGCTTGAACGTGATCAGCCGCCTGGGAGTCGGCTGGCTTTTGAAATAGGCGTCCAGCAATCCGGAACGGCAGGGCAGTTGGCCCCATTACTGTCTCATAAAACTTGAAGAGAAGGCGGCTCGGAGAGTTTCATTGTGGGACAATTACCTTGAGAAAAGATCATAAAAACAGGTTGATTCGAGCTTTGGTCCATGCAACACAAGTGGGCGTTTTTTTGTGCTATCGTGACTGTCTATCAGCACAAAAGAACCGTTCCCCTTTCTTTAAGGGCATTAGCATAAAATTAGCGACTCAGAAACTTGAGTTCGGGTTAATCATCATACAACACGGAGTAGTGTTATGTGCAAACTGTTCAAGCATTTCTTAGCAATGGCGATGATCATGCTTCTTGTTTCCTGCGGACCACGAATAACCTACTACCCAGAGTCGACATTTGAAATCCGCGATAACGCTACCTTCAACGTCCTCAAAGTTAATAACAGATCGAAATATGTCTATCATCCCGAAGATAAAAGTACTTTTGACATTGAGGCAAGGATGGCTCAGGCCATGAATGATGCCTTGTCCAAAAAAAATGTATTGTCAGAAAATCCGGATTATCAGCTGGTCATTAACATCACCCGTTATGAACTCGGTAATCCCTCTCTCGAAATTTTAACCGGCGGACACATGCCCGAGTTATGGGCGCAGGTCAACATCTATAACGAAAAAAACATGCTCATCGGTACTATTCAATCAACCAATAATAGAGGCAGAGGAGGAATCGGCGGCTGGAATCGTATATTTGACTTGGTGGCCGAGGCTTTTGTCGAAAACCTCATAGATTCTTCTACTCGTAAATCAAATATAACACTTGGGCGATAGGAGGATCGAGGCCCCCTTGTTTGCCTACGTATGCAATATCATTTCCTCTTGCCAATGCAGTAGGTCACGATAGGAACATGTTGAATTTCAATGAAAAAATAATAATATTTTTTGCATTAAGAATAGAAAATGATATGATTTGCCCAGCGAAACCAAACTCCGCGCCATATCCGGGCTAATGGAGCCGCGTTCGTTGACCACCTTGGACAGTGTCTGACGGGATACCCCTATGTGAACGGCAAGAGCGGCAACAGTGGGATTAAGCGCCAGTTGCCGGAAGTTTTGACGGATCAGTGTTTTTGGAGGTTGCCCTTGAGCACCTATTAATACGGTCATTCATCACCGACCTCCATCCCTTGTTTCGTCATTTCGAGGGGGAAATCTCCATGGATCGAGCAATAACAAATGAAAATATTGGAAAGATTTCTCGTCACTTCGCTCCGAGGGAGAAAAGTTTCTCTTCGCTACGCTCATCGAAATGACAGAAAAAGACGCGGTCAATGT
>WRKE01000095.1 GCA_009778235.1 Pseudomonadota bacterium | reverse complement strand
GGTTATTGCTCGATCCATGGAGATTTCTCCCTGCGGTCGAAATGACGAAACAAGGGATGGTGTTCGGTGATTAATGACCGTATTAATATCATGACCGCCTGCATTGACACGAGGAAATGGTATGAAACGAGGCAATCCCGTGGCGGCCCACGCCGGGCGCGCATAAAAAAAGGGCGGAAATCTCCGGCCCTTGGCGCATAGCGGGCGCGTTGGCGTTTAGATAATCAGGGAGGGGTGGAGTAGTCGCTGTACAGGGCCTTGGCGCATTCAGGGCAAAGCCCATGGGAAAACAGGGTCTGGGTTTTGGCGGTTATGTAGCTTTCGATGGCTTCCCAACTGCGCTGTTGCAGCGGGTTGGCCCCTTCCCGCCTGATGCGTTTGCAGTGCGAGCAGATGGGCAAGATGCCCTCAAGTTGGGAGATGCGGGACAAGGCTGCTTCCAGCTCCGCTATCTTGATTTTGAGTTCCCGCTCATTGCGGTCCAGCGAGGCGATCATCTGGTTGAACGCATCGGAAAAATCCCCCATGAAATCGATTTGCTGACTGTAATCGCCCTGGGCGACCTGGTTGGCCTGCCACGTGAGGTGCATGAGGCGGGAGTGCAGCTCCTTGAAGGGTGAGCTGAGAAAATTGTGCGACCGCGGCAGGACAATGTCGCTGATATTGCCCTGCGACAGGGGAATGATGAATTGATGCACCTCCTGCATGCAGGTGGACAGAGCGTTCAAGAGGTTGACCAACTGTTGTTCGTCTTCCGAGGCGCCATCCTTAATGGTGATGGCATCAGGAACCCTGCCTTGCAAGAGAATGGCCAGCTTGTCGAGCACTTCCCTCATCATGAGGCATCCTCAATCAACCGGGCGGCAAAGCGGCAGACCCTGGCGCCGCTCGCCCAGCAGTCGGTCTCGATGACCTTGAACTCCTTGCCGGTATAGACTTCAAGAATGCCGGCAATGAACCCTTCGTCATACTGGCAGACGACCTCATTGGTGCAGGGCAGGCCGGAGCAGTCGAGATCTTCGGCAATGGCCAGGGTGAACCGCATGGTCTTAAGATCCATGCTCTCCATGCGCATCAGTCCGAGACGTTGCTCCTTGAGGACTTTTTGTAATTGAGCGACGAACTCGCTGAAGGGCAGGTTTTTGTCGAGCAGGTTATGACAGAATTCCTTGCCGGTCAGATTCCCTGCCCGGCGGAAAATGTCATTGGCCTTTTCCGGACCGAATTCACCAATGAGCATTTCCCACAGGGTGGAGCGGAGGAGGCGGTAGGCAACGACAGGCACCATCGGCCCGAGGTTCGGCCGGCCGAGTTGTATATCCCCCAGGTTGTTCCAGGAAAAAGTATTGGCTGGTAGTGCGGTATCCATCTGTGATCCCTCCGAGGCTGTGCGATGGCGCGCTGAGCGGAAAACCGGTCCGCCCGATGTGTTGTGGTTTGCGGCCTGTCGTTTGTTTACGATTGCAGCTCTGTTCCGCTCGCTTAAAGCGCATCCGTACAGAGCATAAGCACAATGGCGCAACGACCGCTCCGGTGGATAATGAACCAGGCAATCGTCAGGCGTTATTTGATCGATTGAAGCAAAAACAGATAGTTATGTCGACGCCGGCTGAAAAGTGTTTAATCGCCGGGCGATAGTTGTGCTGGGTTTATTGTACAGGCGCGGCCGGATCAATAGAGGTGGTTATCAGGGAAGAAAAAAATATTCCGGGCTGCCGTGTCGGTCGAGAGGCAAGGGATGAGTTTGACCATGCACGGCTTGATGCGGGGAAATTCCAATCCAGTGGCACCACCCAACAAGACATCCTTGTTATCTGTATTTCCGGACAAAGATCACAAAATAGAGACTGATTGAGATCTACTTAACACAGATATGTATTGGCTGGCAACTAATTCGATATGGATTGGTTGGATATGTGAAAACACGTAACGATGACCCCTCGGTTCTCCTTATCCATGGGGGCAAGGATATGACGGCGATGTTGGGATTCGCCGCGCTCATCCCGGCCAGGGCGACTGATACCATTTCCTTTTGCCAATGCAGCGGGTTTTGGCGGGAGCATATTGAATTTTAATGCAAAAAATATAAATATTTTTTGCATTAACAATAGAAAACGATATCAGTGGTTTGCCCTGCTGGGCGTACAAAAAAAGCCCCGAAGCCCGCAAGCCGGGCCCCGGGGCAAAGGCTTTTGCCGCATTCACTTGATTTCGAGTTTTTCCATGGCAGCCGGGTCACCGTTATACATGCCGCAGCCGATCACCACCTCGACCCCATTGGCCATGGTACATTTCTTGACGTAGGAAACCTTACGGGCAATATCCTTGGTGCCGGGAACCGGCCAGAAGTATCCGACCCAGCCTTGACCGGAATTGCTGGCCACATCGCTCATGATCGCGAAAAAACGCTTGCCGCGCTCGTCTTTCAGGGGGATCAGTTCCATGCCTTCCATCTTGTATTTGATCGGATGCATGAGCATCCTGGTGTCTTTCAGGCTGTGGATCCAGATGTAGGTCCCGTCAAAAAGAAAAGGGCTGTCCTTGCCTTTGAACTTGGAGAAGGCGGCCGGGCCTTCCTTGGCCAGCAGGGCGCAGGCCTCGTCGACCTTGGCCACGATGGCCGATGGGGCGGTCGGGGTGTCCTTGGCGGTTGACTTGACGTAGGCCTCGGACTCAGCGGCCAGTTGCTCGGCTGAGGGCTCGGCGAAGGACACGGTATGCGCGGCGGCGGCCAACATGGTCAGCAGCAGGGTGCAGGTCAGGGTGTGGACGACTTTCTTCACAACGGCCTCCTCTGGGCAATGGGGCAAAAAAGGCTTTGCCGCGGGGCATGGTCAGGCGGCGGGTGCGTCCCTGGTTTTTGTTTGTTCTTGTGTCGTGCCGGCGGAAAAGCGAATTGAAGATATCGTCAATATATATCAACACATAAGGATCGGCGTCAAGCGGCTTTGCCCGTTATTGCCGGCGCAATCCGTCCGCCTTGCCGGTTGATACCCTTTCCTCTTGCCAATGCGGTCGGTCAGGATAGGAACATATTGAATTTCAATGCAAAAAATAAAAATATTTTTTTCATTAAAAATAGAAAATGCTATGACTACGGGAGCAGGGAGAACTCGTCGAACACGGCCTGGATGGGGATGGCAAAGCCTATACCCTGAGTGTTCCGGTAAATCATGTAGTTGACCCCGTGGACCCGGCCCTGTTCGTCGATCAGGGGACCGCCCGAATTGCCGGGGTTGATGGCGGCGTCGGTCTGGAGCACAACCCCACCGGTGTCCAGGTCCTTGCGGTAGCCGGAGAAGATGCCCGCGGTCACGGTGTGCCGAAGGCCCGAAGGGTTGCCGATGGTGAAGACCTTGTCGCCTTCCCTGAGCGTCAGGCCGCCGGCGGCCTTGAGAGGTTGCCCGTCTCCGCCGTAAACGGTGATGAGGGCCAGATCCCGGTTGGGACTGGTGCGGATCGCTTGCGGGTACTGCTCGCTGCCGTCGGCGAGGAAGATTTTGATGGCCAGTTGGTTCTTGGTCTCCTCCATCATCCGCAGGCGCTTTTCCGCTTCTTCCTGTAGGGGAATCAATTTGGCCAAGTTTCGTTCCTTTTCCTGGGCGGCCAGGGCCGCTTGGCGGCGTCCGGGGCCGTCGGGCGCGGTCCTGATCCACTTGCGGAGCTGGTCGATCTGTTCCTGCTCCAGGGCGAGCATCTTGCGGCGGGTCTGGATCTGGTGACGCAGCTCGTCCAGGCCCTTGTTGTCCTGTTCGACCACATGCCGGTTGGTGACCACCAGGGTGGGGGTGATGAAGAAGCCGGAGCCCACGGAACCCCATGGGGTTTCGATGGCCACGGTGGCCTGCTTGGCCTGCTCGATGGCGTCGCCCCGGGCGACGCTGCCGTCCACGGGTTCTACCGGCCTTTGTTCGGTGGGGAACCCTTGGGGAGGCGGCGCTGTCCGGGTCTGCGGTTGGAGCGGTTGCCTGTCCGCCTCCGGCGATTCCTGCCGCACTGCCAGGGGCGGGTGGTTGGCGAGCTGCTTG